>NZ_BCPO01000114.1:0-2788 GCF_016586105.1 Burkholderia sp. E168m15 | reverse complement strand
GACGACGCGCACGGCCGGGCCGCCCGCGCGCCGGCGGGCGGCGAGCGCCGCACCGCGGCGAACGACGACATCGGCCTCGCCGCCGCGCACCCGGAAACGACCGAGACCGCCCCGCCCGACCCCGGCGCGTCGAAACCGGGCTGGGTCACGCGGATGCAGATGCGCTTCGGCGGCGCGGCGCTGCCCGAAGCCGCGCAGGCACTCGCGATGCAGTCGGGCACGCTCGCCACGCAACTGCGCATGCTGCAGGACGCCGGCTGGCGCGTGACGCTCGGCAAGCGCGGCGGCGGCAGCCGCATCGATCCGCGCAAGCGCCGCGTGACGATCGACGGCGCGCTCCAGCATCCGGGCAGCATCACGTATACGCTCGCGCACGAAGCGCGTCACGCGGTCGAGGCGATGGCCGGCGTGCTGAACCTCGACTACGGCAACCGCAGCCGCTTCACGCGCAAGGCGCTCGAAGCCGAGGCGCGCGCGCAGATCAACGCGTTCGAGGCACGCTACGAAATCGAGCTCGCGGGCGGCGGCGACATTGCCGCGCACGTGCGCCTGCCGGATGCGATCGAGCGCGAAGGCGACGCATGGCGCGCGCCGTCGCACGACTATGCGGGCACGGTCGGACGCCTCGTCGACGCATTCGCGGATGCGCCCGTGTCGGGCCGCGACGGCGAAACCTACCGCGATTTCTACGACGACGTGTGGTCGCGCCAGAAGCGCCGCGGCGGCATCCCGCGCCGGATGCCCGCGCCGCAGACGCACGAGACCGGCGGCACACCGCACGGCGTGCGCAGCTTCGACGAACGCGTGGCATGGAGCCGCGCGCATGCCGAATATGCGTCGCCGTTCGGCGATGGGCCCGTGCCCGCGGCGGCCGACCTGCAGGCGGCACGCAGCCGCCACTTCACGATGCTGGAGGACGAAGGCGTGCTGATGCTGCACGCCGACACGTTGCCGGACGGCACGCTGCTCGCGGGCGGGCAGCCGGCCGGCGTGCATGAATACGCGCTCGACCAGGCGCCGTCGTTCCTGGTCAAGGAGGGCTATTCGATCGTGCTGTCCGCGAAGCACGGCGGCGAGGCGGCCGCCGCCGGGCTCGCGAATCTGTGGCAGCGGCCGGTGTACGCGCCGCCCCCGCACGCGGTCGGCGAACGCGCGGCGCTGCTCGACACCGGCGTGTTCCGTCGCTACGACCCGGCGCCCGCGGCACCGCACGATCTCGGGCAACTGACGGCCGACGCCGAAGGCGTGCACCTCGAAGGCAATCCGGCCGCGCGGATCGACGTCGAGCGTCACGTCGGCGAGCTGCTCGGCGCCGGCGCCGAAAAAACCGTGTTCGCGCTCGGCCACGATGCCGCGCTCGCGGTTTACGACAACGGTCCGCATACGTCGGAAGCCCGCCAGATCGAGGCGGCGATCGACGAGAGCATCGCACTCGACGATCTCGCGTCGTACGGGCTGAAGACCGTGACGATGGACGGCCCGTTCTCCGCGCTGAACCGCGTCGCCGTGCTGTACCGGCCGCTCGGCGTGTTCCACAGCTTCGGCTTCGAGACGGGCGCGCTGCCGCACGTGGTGTCGCGCGCGGCGCTCGAGCACCTCCGGCAGATTCGCGAAGTCGTCGAACGCACGGGCATCGGCTTCGACCTGCAAGGCCTCTTCACGCGCGGCGGCGACTTCCTGCTGAGCGACCCCGGTGCGATCGGCATGGGCGCGGGCGAGCATTTCACCACGCTGCAGCGGCTCGCGGTGATCGAGCGCGCGCTGACGCAAGGCCTCGAGCGCGGCCACGTCGAACTCGCGCATCCGCGACTCGCCGAAACGCCGCCGCCCGATGCGTTCGTGCAAAAGCCGTCGGTCATCACGCGCGTGCGGATGCGCTTTGGCGGCGCGCCGCTGCCGAAGGAAGCGTACCGGCTGATCGACGCATCGAGCCTGCTGTCGCAGCAGCTTCGGCTCGGCGCCGACGCAGGCTGGAAAGTCGTGCGCGGCAAGCCCGGCGCCGGCAGCAAGATCGACACGCGACGGCGGCGCGTCACGATCGACGGCGGACTGCAGTCGACCGGATCGATGGTCTACGTGCTCGCGCACGAAGCCCGCCATGCGCTCGAGGCCGCGACCGGCACGCTCGGGCTCGACTACGGCTCGACGCAGCGCTACGTGCGCAGCGCGCTGCTCGCCGAGGCGCGCGCGCAGGTCAACGCATTCGCGGTGCGCGACGAGATCCGCGCGAACCTCGGCATCGACATCGGCCGCCACGTCGCGCTGCCCGACGCGATCGCCAACGAATACGGTCGCGCGCGGGCCGGCGACGCCGCCTCGCTCGCGCGTCTCGCCGACGCGTTCGAGCACAGCCCGACGTCGCTCGACGGCGGCGTGACCTACGGCGAGCTGTATCGGCGTCACGCGCAGGCCGCGCGGCACACCGGCGTCACGATGCCGGCGCCGCGCGAGACGGCCGCGACGCTCGCCGAAGAAACCGCATGGTCGCGCGCGCGTCCGGTGAAGGCATCGCCGTTCGACGGCAAGCCGGTGGCCGGCGTCGACGCGCTGACGCTGGACCGCTCGGGCCCGCTGTCCTACGACCGCGACGGCCGCATCGTGATCGTGCATGGCGTCACCGACGCGCAAGGCCGCCTCGTCGATCCGGACGGCCGGCCGTACACGCCGGTCGAGGTCACGCTCGCGCACCGTTCGGTGCTCGGCCTGCCCGGCTCGTCGGTGATTCTGTCGGCACGCAACGGCCGCGATGCCGCCGCCTGGCTCGCGAACGTGTGGCAGCGCCCCGTCT
>NZ_BCPO01000113.1:0-13140 GCF_016586105.1 Burkholderia sp. E168m15 | reverse complement strand
GATCCGCCTCGAACNGGAAGGCCTCGCGGCGCTGCGCGCGCACGGGCTGCGCACGCTCACGGTCGGCGGCCCGTTCGCGGCATTCGATCGCGTGGCCGTGATGTACGCGCCGTTCGCGTCGCTGAGCAGCCACGACGTGATGGCCGGCATGCTGCCGTCGCGCGTCACCCGCGACGCATTCGCGCAGCTCGACCGCGCGCGCGACATCACCGCGCAGCACCGTCTGTACTACGACTTCGAAGGCGTGTTCGACGCGCACGGCGACTTCTACCTGAGCGATCCGTCGACGGTCATGACCGATGCGCCGAAGCTGAACGTGGAAGGCATCGTCCGCGAGATCGGCACGCTACGCGTGATGCTCGAGGACGGCATCGCGCGCGGCGCGATCGAGCTCGCGCATCCCGGCATCACCGAGCACTTGCCGCCCGACGCATTCGTGCAGAAGCCGTCCGTCATCACGCGCATCCGGATGCGGTTCGGCGGCGCGCCGCTGCCCAAGGCCGCCCATGCGCTGGTCGACCGCTCGAGCCTGTTGCGCCAGCAGGTCGCGCTGGCCGGCGAGGCCGGCTGGAAAATCGTGGTGGGCCGGCCCGGGCGCGGCAGCCGGATCGATACCGCGAAGCAGCGGATCGTGCTCGACGGGCAGTTCCACGGCGCCGGCACGCTCGTCTACACGCTCGCGCACGAAGCGCAGCACGCGGTCGAGACGATCACGCGCCGCCTCGCGCTCGACCGTTCATCGCCGCAGGCGCTTGCCGACAGCGCGCTGATGGCCGAAGCGCGCGCACAGGCGAACGCGTTCGCGGTGCGCCGCGAAATCCTCGACGATGGCGGCATCGACATCGCCAGGGACGCCCATCTGCCCGATGCGATCGCACGCGAAGCCGACCACGCGATGCCCGGCGACGAAGCCGGGCTGCGCCGGCTCGCGGCCGCCTTCGGCGACGTCGCGCCGTCCGTGCCGGGCCACGCGACCTATCGCGCGTACTACGCGAGCCAGGCCGATGCGATGCACGCGCTCGGCGTGCCGCGCGAAATGCCGGCGCCCGCGCCGCAGCCGGCGTCGAACGCGCCGATGCCCGCGGCGACGGCGGACGCCGCGCGCCGCCAGCATGCGCTCGATCACCTCGCCTCGCACGGCAAGCGCGACCTGATCCGCATCGACGGTTCGCAACTCGCGTCGCTCCAGCAGATGAAGGATGCGTTCGGCACGAATGCGCACGTGCTGATCGCCGAGCATGAAGCGCGGCCGGACGCGTCGATCGACGCGCGCCATGCGCAGCCGAAGTTCGTCGCGAGCATGCGCACCGACGAGCACGGTACGTTCGTCGACAAGGCGTCCGCCGATCCGGCCGTGTCGATCCCGGACGCGGTCTATCGCGCGCTGAAGGACAACGGCAGCGCGGAACGGGCGAACGTCGATTTCTACGTGTCGCCCGTGTCGCTTGCGGAATTGCGCGAGTACGGCGGCGCCGCGCGGATCACCGCGCGCAGCGATGGCCGCACCTGGGAAGCCGAACCGGCCACGACGCCCGACGCGGACGTCGTCACGACGCTGCAGTCGCTCGCCGACGCGCCGCGCTTTCGCCGGCCGAAACAGGCGGCGAAAGCGGCCGGCGACGGCGCGACGCTTTACGCGATCGACAAGGAAACCGGCAAGGTGCTCGGCTACGCGACGCGCAACGCCGCGCACGACTGGACCTATCACGAGTCGACCTCGCTCGGCGACGCGACGATCGCGCCGCGCGATCTCGGCGCCGCGTTCCGCCGACGCGCGCGCAACCTGTCCGGCGGCCGGCGCGGCGTGCGATTCGTCGTGACGGACGTCACGCACGACACCGTCGAGCGCTACGGCGGCTTCGCGCCGGCGGAAATGCGCAAGGCGCTCGGCGACGAGAAGCCGCCGATGCAGAAACTCGGCACGCGCGTACAGCGCGGCCTCGCGAAAGCCGACCCGGGCGTGCGCCGCAAGATCGCCGAGATCGAAGGCGCCGACAGTCCGTTCCTGCCGCCGAAGCTCGTCCCGGACAGCGAGCAGCTCGCGATCGACTTCAGCGGCGCGAACACGCTGCACCTGATGCGCGCGCTGGAGCTGAAGGCGCTGCGCGGCGATCACTACGTGTACGTGTACGAGACCGATCATCCGGTTGCCGAATCGCTGCATACGCGCCGCGGCATCATCGCGATCCACGACGGCAACGCGCGCTGGTACGACGACGCCGAGCAATTGCGCGACCACCCGGACGCGGGCCGCCCGCTCGACGAGATGCCGCTCGGGCGCGGCCCGTTCGGCGCGAACCAGCACTTTCTGCTGTCGACGCTCGCGCCCGAAGCGTTCGATCCGCGCGCGACCGCCACGCAGAAAGCCGCGCTCGCGCAACGACTCACGCAGCTGCTCGACGAGAAGTCGTATTTCGATGCGCTGCCGCAGAAGTTCGACCTCGCGACACGCTGGATCCGCACGCAGATCGCCGGCCAGATCGATCGCGTGAAAGCCGCGCAGGCCGACCTCGCCGCGGCCCAGCAAGCCGCGCAGCCGGCGGCCGGCGGCTCCACGGGCCCTGCCGGCCGGGTGCGCAATGCGCTGCGCGGCAAACGCGGCCGGCGCAACCGCCGCGCCGCGAATGCGGCAAACGCATCGAACGCGCCGGCCACGCCGAAGCCGCAGAAGCCACCGAAGACGCCGGCGGCCAAGCCGCTGACGCTGCGGCCCTACCAGCCGAGCCTGGGTTCGAGCACGGTCGCGGAATGGGTGATGCGTTACGGCGCCGCGAAGGTGACCGACTGGTTCCCGACGATCGACCGCGTGAAGGCGGTCACCGCACGCAAGAACCAGCCCGATGCCGGCGGCCTCGCACTGACCGACGAACCGCAGACGATCCTGGCCGACGCACCGATGCTGAAGGCGCTCGGCATCCCCGTCGGTCTCGCGCGCGAGGTGTCGAGCATGCCGTCGCGCGGGCCGGTCGCCGATCCCGGCGGCGATCACAACCGCTTCGTGAAGTGGATGCAGGCGTATGCCACGCGCCACAGCGCGGCACGCATGATCGACAAGCGCGCGATCCAGGCGTTCGTGCGCGCGCCGGCCGAGATCCAGGACCGCGTCGCGCCGATGGCGCGTGCGTTCAACCTGCGCGACGATCCTGCGCTCGCGGTGCGCTACGTCGAGCAATATGGCGGCGCGATGCCGGTGGTGTCGATTCCGGTCGATCCGCACACGCTCGCGGCCGCGCGCGGCGGCAAGCACGATCCGGCGTTCATCCGGCGCGCCCGCAAGTTCGGCTCCCCGATCGGCGCGCGCTACAACGAGGCCGACGCGACGATCACGCGCGAGGCGCCGGACGGCACCACGCGCACGCTCGAGCTCGACGACATCGCGCATCTGCACAAATGGCTCACCGCGGCGTCGCACCATGGCTTCCAGCTTCGTCTCGAAGCGGCGTCGGGCCGCCCGCTCGTCTCCGCGGACGACCGCCGTACGATCGCCGGCACCAACGACAGCTATGCCGAGTACACGCGGCTGATGACGTCGTTCGAGACGTGGTCGCACGATCACGCCGGCGAACCCGCGCCGAACGTGATGCTGAGCTTTCACGGATGGGACGCCGTGCTCGAGCCGGTGCCGGGCGCCGGTCACGTCGAGCTGCTCGATGCACTGCTCGACCGCAAGGCGATCGACTGGCTGCACGTCGGGCTGTCGTACGGCACGCACGGCACCGACTTCATCGCGAACCAGGACCTGACGCGGGCGCTGGCGGAACGGATCGTCGACTATTACCAGACCGACCGTCACGGCAAGTTCGCGCGACTGCACGGCGCCGATGCGCTCACGCGCGTCTTCGAACCGGTGAGCCCCGAGGCGTTCGCGAACCAGCAGCAGGTGCTGTTCGCGGAGATCGCGCGCATCGGCAAGTCGAAAGGGCTGTCCGACGACGCGCTCGCGACGCTGCGCAGCGAACTGTACGAACGCAACACGACCGCGCTCGTCAACCAGGCGCGCAAGGCGACGATCGAGCATGCGATGACGCAGTGGGCGTCGGCCGATCATCCGCCCGCCACGCGCACCGAAAAACTCGCCCGCCGCTTCGGCGAGCGCTGGCTCGCGGAAGCCGGCGGCCGCGCGCCGGCCCGCGGCACCGTCGTGTCGACCGCCGATCCCGCCGGGCCGCTGCCCGACAGTCGCGCGTACTGGCAGTCGGTGGTCGAGCGCGAAGCGCTGAAGAACGATCCGTCGAAGCCGATCAGCGTCGGCCGGCAGATCGCGGCAAACCCGAAACAGGCCAAGATGATCGAGGAACTGCAGGCGCTCGCGCAGATCAACGCGCTGCGCGTGCATCGGCCGTCGTTCCGCAAGGCGGAGCTGTGGAAGTCGATCGGCTTCAGCTCGCTCGTCACCGGCGCCGGCGCGCTCGTGATCGCCGATACGCTCGGCGCGACGCACGTGCTGCGGCAGGACATGCTCGGCAGCGCGACGTCGTCGTTCCTGCTGGGCTCGCGCCTGGGCCGCGTGTTCCAGGTCATGCACCAGGGTGCGGTGCGCAGCCTGCAGGCCGGCGACCCGAAGGCCGCGCAGGCGGTGCTCACGCGGCTCGAAGTGACGCTGTCGCGGCAGCTGCGCTCGGGTGCGCACGATTACGGCCAGAACCGGCGCGCGCAGCTCGAGCAGATCTCGAACGAAGCGCGGACGCTGGCCGCGCAGTATGTCGAGCTGAACCGCGTCGGGCTGATGAGTTTCGACGACGCGACCACCCACATCAAGGCGCTCGCCGCGGACGTGCTCGCGCAGATGCAGGGCACCGTCGGCGGCACGTCGCTGCAGCAGCTCCATACCGGCAACCCGCGCCACCTGTTCGGGATCGCGGGCCGCGCGGGCGCCGCGATCACGTCGACCGCGACGCTCGCGGTCGGCATCAGCGGCGTCGTGCACGCGCACGGGGCGTTCGATCTCGCCTACGGCTCCGCCGCCATCGCGAGCGGTGCGTTCGGCGCCACGTATGCGGGCCTCGTCTACACGATCGGCGCGCACCGCGTGAATGCCGACAAGCGCAGCCGCATCGTGCGCTTCACCGATTCGGCGAGCGACTTCATGGCCGTCGCGTACGGCGGCCTCGGCACCGGCGTGCAGTGGAGCGGCGGCCATTACGACCTCGCGATCGCGACCGGCGTGTCCACCGCGCTGCTGCTCGGCGGGCGTCTGAACACGCATTTCCCGAACGCGACGCCGCTGATCAAGAAGATCCCGACGGCCGTCGTGCTGATTCCGGTCGGCGCGTTCGCGTACAAGCTGATCGAAAGTCTGTGGACGACGTTCTTCGGCTCGGGGTCCAGTTCGTCGAATCAGTCGAATCAGTCGAATTCGTCGCAGTCGAATCTCGCGCCCGGCGTTTCACCGAGTGCTTCGGCAAGCGCGTCGGCCAGTCCTTCTGCAAGCGCCTCGGCGACTGCATCGCCCAGTGCGTCGAGTGCGTCGCCTGCCGCGCCGGCTTCGCCGTCGGCCAGCGCCACGCCGTCGACCGCGCAACCGTCGGGGTCGCCGCAGCCCTACATCGTCGTCGCCGGCGATTCGCTGTGGGTCATCGCCGACCAGCATCGCCAGTCGCTGCTCGACGCCGCGCACGTGTCGCGCACTGACCAGCAGGCGATGACGCGCGGCGAGCAGGACACGCGCGCGTTCAACGAGATCCTGCAGCTCAATCCGTCGGTTTCACGCGATCCGAACCGCCTGTCGGTCGGCACGCCGCTGATCGTGGGCTGATCGTGGGCTGATAGCGGCGCGCGGGCCGCGTGGCGCCGCGCGCACCGGTTGCGCGCGGCATGCCGCATCACGCCGCCCGCTGATGTTCCAGCCACGCCTGGAACATCAGCACCGTCCACAGCTGGTGCTGCCAGTTCATCCGGCCCGTCTGGTGCTGGCGCCACAGCCGCTCGACCGCCGCCGCATCGAAGAAGCCCTCTTCGCGCAGGCGCGACGGCCGCAGCAGCGCGTCGGCCCAGTCGCGCAGCGCGCCGCGCAGCCAGTGGTCGACGGGCGCGCAAAAACCCTGCTTCGGCCGGTCGATCAGCTCGGACGGCACGTACCGGTCGAGCAGCCGGCGCAGCAGCGCCTTCGACTGCCCTTCCGGCAAGCGCACCGACGCCGGCACGCGCCACGCGAATTCGACGACGTGATGATCGAGGAACGGCATGCGCGTCTCGAGGCTCACGGCCATCGCCGCGCGATCGACCTTCGCGAGAATGTCGGTCGGCAGGTACGTGAGCGTGTCGATCGCCATCGCCTGCTCGGCGAAGCTCAGGTGCGCGGGCCAGGCGGACACCGTGTCGAGCGGCGTCGGCGGCTCCTGCCCCGACAGCGCGAGGCGCTCCGGATGATGCACCGACGACATCAGCAGCCGGTACAGCCCGATGCGACTCTCGGCCGTCATCACATGGCCGAGCTTGTGCAGGCGATCGCCGATGCGCGACGCGGATTCGCGCGCTTCCACACCGCCGCCGAACGCACCCTGCGCGACGGCCGCGAGCTGGTCCGCGTGATCGGGCCGCAACGCGTGCAGCGCGGCGGCGATCCGCGCACGCACCGCCGCCGGCACGCGATGCAGCTTGCGCCACAGGCGTGGCGTCAGGAAGTAGCGCGTATAGCCGCCGAACAATTCGTCGCCGCCGTCGCCGGACAAGCTCACCTTCACGTGCCGGCGCGTCAGTTCCGAGACGAGAAAGGTCGGGATCTGCGACGCATCGGAGAACGGCTCGTCGTAGATCGACGGCAGCTTCGGCACGACGCCGAGCGCATGGTCGGCCGTCACGTAAAGCTCGGTATGGCGCGTGCCGAGATGGCGCGCGACGGCCTTCGCGTAACCGGCTTCGTCGTAGCCGGCCTCGTGGAAGCCGATCGTGAACGTGTCGACCGGCGTCGCCGATTGCGCCTGCATCAGCGCGACGATCGCCGACGAATCGATGCCGCCCGACAGGAACGCGCCGAGCGGCACGTCGGCCTCCATCTGCCGCGCGACGGCCTGGCGCAGGACCGTGTCGAGCTGGCCGACGGCTTCGCCGGCGCTGCCCTCGAACGGCTGCGCGCGGCCGGCCTCGATCGCCTGTTCGAGCGTCCAGTACGCGCGCAGGCGCGGCGTGTCGCGCGCATGTTCGAACTGGATGTACGTGCCGGGCGGCAGCTTGCGGATGCCGCGATAGATCGTATAAGGCGCGGGCACGCTCGACTGGCGCAGGTACAGGCACAGCGCGTCGCGGTCGACCGTGCCGTCGAAGCCCGGGTAGCCGCGCAACGCCTTCAGCTCGGACGCGAACACGAGCGCGTCGCCGATCCGCCCGTAGTAGAGCGGCTTCTCGCCGATCCGGTCGCGCGCGAGCGTCAGCACTCGCGACGCACGATTCCACAGCGCGAACGCGAACATGCCGGTCGCGCGGCGCAACGTGGCCTCGACGCCCCACGCGACGATCGCCGCGATCAGCACCTCGCTGTCGGAGTGACCGCGCCACGCCGGTGCACGCCCTGCGCGCTCGAGCTCCGCGCGCAGTTCGCGATGGTTGTAGATTTCGCCGTTGAAGACGAGGACGTAGCGACCGCACGCGGAAGCCATCGGCTGCCGGCCGTGCACCGACAGGTCGACGATCGCGAGCCGCCGGTGGCCGAGCGCGATGCCGGCATCCGGGTCGACCCAGATGCCCTGCCCGTCCGGCCCGCGATGCGCGAGGCTCGCCGTCATTCGCGCGAGCGTGCCGCGCGCTGTCTCCTCATCGAAGGCGACGCTATTCAGAAAGCCGTCGATTCCGCACATTGATTTGTCTGCCCCTGTTGACCTGGTCCGTCACGGGTGGCGCAACCTCGCGGCCCGCCGTCGGGCGTGACGGTCGAGCCATATTACGAAGAAATAAATCAGCAATAATTCACCAGTGAATGTCGGCGAAATCCGGAAAAAAATGGACGTCAAGCGCCGTACGCCGACGGTCGAGCGATGGGGTCATATCGAACCCGGCCGGATCGCCGGCAAGCATTGCCGACAAAAAAAGGGGCTTGATGCGATGCGACGCCAACCCGCCACGCCGCCGTCAAGCGGCGCCGGTCGCCCATTTCAGCAACTGCGCGACCGCGCGGAAATGCTGCGGCTGGATCGTGCCGTTCTCGGGCGTCGTCTCGTACAGCGCCTGCGCGAGCCCGACGTTGGCGAGCGTCGGGCGCAGCGCGTCGCGGGCCAGCCGCACGATCCGCTCGGCCGCGTCGCCCTCGCCGCGCGCGAGCACCCACGGCAGCGAGCCCATCCCGCCGTAGTAGAGCGCGACGGCCACGCGCGGCGAATAGACGACCACCGACGCATAGCCGATCCGGTCGGGCAGCGACGCGAACTGCGCTTCGCGCGCGAGCTGGCGGCGCTTCGCCTGGATGTGCGGATCGCCTTCGTCCTCCTTGTGCTCGCGCCGCACTTCGTCGATCGACATCTTCATCTTCTGGTTGAACTCGTGCCGCTGGTGCACGATGTCGATCAGCGCCATCACGATATAGATCAGCGCGGCCCAGCCGAACAGCAGCATCAGCAGCTTCACGATCAGCGCGAGGATCGAGGCCGGCCGCGTGAAACCCGACTGCACCGACGGATCGAGCGACTCGACGATCAGCCAGCCGAGCGTCGCGACGAGCAGCGCCGTCTTCATCAGCATCTTCGCGAGATTGACGAGGTTGCGCAGCGACCACAGGTTCTTCATCCCCTCGGCCGGGTTGAGCCGCGACAACTGCGGCACGAGGCGGCTCCACGCCATCACGCCGCCCACCTGCACGAAGCCCGCGAGCAGCCCCGCCTGCAGCCCGGCCGCGACGATCTGCGCGGACAGCGTCGCCCAGTCGCGCGCGGCGCCGTCGATCAGCGCCGCGAGCCGCGCGGACGGATCGGCCGCGCCGACCGCGTCGAACACGAGCCGGAACAGCGCCTGCACCCGCGCGAACAGCGCGCCGATGCCCACCGCGAGCGCCACGCACACGCCGACGAAGAACGCGGACGACACCGTTTCCGCGCTCTTCGGCACGTCGCCTTTCTCGCGCGCCTCGCGCAGGCGCTTCGCGGTCGGCTTCTGGTCCTTTTCGGCCATCCCGGCTCCGGCGCGCTCAGCCGCCGCCGTGCGCGGCGAACAGCGCGCGCAGCAACGCCATCAGCCCGCTGTCGGGGCTCAGCAGCGAATGCAGCGACGCGTACACCACCGGCAGGAACAGAATCATCATGAGCACCGCGAGCGCGCTCTTCAGCGGCTGCGAGAACACGAAGATGTTGAGCTGCGGCACCGCGCGCCCGACCAGGCCGATGCCCAGCTCGACGAGCACCAGCACGATCGTGACCGGCGCCGCGAGCTTCACCATCCATTCGAAGATCGTGTCGGTCTGCCGCACGATGAAGGTTTGCAGCATCGACGAGAAATCGGGGCCGAGCGAGCCGATCGGCCACCATGCGTACGACTGCGCGAACAGTTGCACGAGCACCTGCAACCCGCCCGCCGTGACGAACAGCGCGATCGCGACGAAATTCAGGAATCCGGAAGTCGGGCCGCCCTCGTGGCCGCCCATCGGATCGAAGAACGCGGCGCTGCCGCTGCCGGTCTGGAAGTCGATCAGGTAGCCGACACCCTGGATCGCGAACAGCACCGCGCTGAACGCACCTGCGAGCAGCATGCCGACCATCGCCTCCTTCGCGACCAGCAGGCACCACATCAGGAACGGCAGCGCGGCGACCTGCGCGGCATCGATCGTCGGCGCGACGAACGCGGCGATCACGACCGCGATCCCGTTGCGCACGAGGCCCGTGATGATCTGCTCGTTGAATACCGGCACGACGAACATGATCGGCAGCAGGCGCGGCATCACGTAGAGCAGCGGCCGCAGCATGCCGGCGACGTCGTTGAAGCCCGCGGCCTGGTCTAGCATCGGCGCTCCGCGGCGGCAGGCGGGGCGGGATCGTCGGGCGCGACGGATGCGGCGGATGCGGCAGTTTCGGTGGCGATGTCGGCGTCCGTTTCCGCTTCGGTCATCGCCGCATCGAACGCGGCCGCGGCCTCCGGCGGCGTGGCCGCATGACCGGCCGCGGCGCCCGCATCGCCCGCACCAGCCACCCAGGTGCCGCCCGTCGCGAAGCGCCGTACCGCGTAGCCGTCCGCGACTTCGTCGGCGTCGCGCTCGACCCGCGCGGCGCGCGCGTGCAGCGCCTTCTCGCCGGCCTTCTCCAGCTTGTCCTCGGCGGCCTTCGCCTTGCGCGCGGCGCGCTGCAGGTCGGCGAGCGTCGCCTCGTGGCCGCGATGCACGTGCGCGGCCTCGCTCACCGACGCGTTCGCGGTGCCGATATGCCGGTCGAACGTACGCGTATCGGCCGCCGCGTTCTGCAACGCGCGGGCCTCGCGCACGTCGTCGGCGAGCCGCGTCTGGATCGCGGCCTTCGCGGCCACTTGCTGCGCGAGCTGTGCCTGCGCGGCCGCGAGCGCCCGCCGGCTCTGCGCGGCGATGCCCTGCTGGCGCGCGGCCGCGACGCGGGCGATCTGGCTGCGCATCTCGCGTACGCGCTTCAGGCGGGCGAGCGTCGCGAGCACGAGGCGGTCGTCGGCTTCAGACATGATCGTTCGCCAGCTTCGTCAGCTTCGCGAGCAGCGCGTCGAAGCGCACGTCCTCGTCCGACGCCTGCGCACAGAACGCACCGATCGCGTCGCGCGCGCGCAGCGCGAGATCGCCGAGCCGGTCGCTGCCTTCGCGATACTCGCCGATCTGCACCAGCAGCTCGATCTCCTGGTACTTCGCGATCAGCTCACGCACGCGCGCGGCCGCATGCTGGTGCGCGCGGCTCGCGACGAGCGGCATCACGCGCGACAGGCTCGCGAGCACGTCGATCGCCGGATAGCGGTTCGCGAGCGCGATCTTGCGCGACAGCACGATGTGGCCGTCGAGGATCGAACGCACCTCCTCGGCGATCGGGTCAGATTCCTCGTCGCCTTCGACGAGCACCGTGTAGAGCGCGGTGATCGACCCGTGCGCCCCCTGCCCCGCGCGTTCGAGCAGGCGCGGCAATACCGCGAACGTCGACGGCGGGAAGCTGCGCCGCGTCGGCGGCTCGCCGCTCGCGAGGCCGACTTCGCGCTGCGCGCGGGCGAAGCGCGTCAGCGAATCGACCAGCAGCAGCACGCGCTTGCCCGCATCGCGGAAGTGCTCGGCGATCGCGGTCGCGACCAGCGCGGATTTCACGCGCTCCATCGCGGGGCGATCGGATGTCGACACGACGACGATCGACCGCGCGCGCACCTCGGGCGACAGGCTGTGCTCGATGAATTCGCGCACCTCGCGGCCGCGTTCGCCGACCAGCGCGATCACGTTCACGTCGGCCTGCGCGCCGCGCGCGATCATCCCGAGCAGCGTGCTCTTGCCGACGCCGGACGGCGCGAAGATGCCGACGCGCTGCCCGATGCCGAGCGTCATCAGCCCGTCGATCACGCGCACGCCGGTCGGAAACGGCGTGTCGATCATCTTGCGCGCGAGCGGATTCGGCGGGTCCTGCTGCGTTGAGACCCACGCGGCGCCGGTCACCGGCCCGCGATCGTCGAGTGGCCGGCCGAGCCCGTCGAGCACGCGGCCGAACAGCGCCTCGCCCACCGGGAACACATGCTCGCGTCCGGACGGCACGACGGTCGTCTCCGGCGACAGCCCGGCCACGTCGCCGAGCGGCGTGAGCAGCGTCGTCTGCCGCGAGAAGCCGACCACCTCCGCGAGCAGCGTCGGCTGGTTCGGCGTGCGCAGCTCGCAAATCTCGCCGAGCCGCGCGCGGATGCCCGTCGCGTTCAATATCTGCCCGACTGCGTGGTTGACGCGGCCCTGCACCGACACCGGCGAGAAGAACGCGAGCCCCGCGTCGAGTTCGCCGACCAGGCGGCCGCGATCGAACGGCGCGCCGTCGTCGTCGCCGAACGGTGGCGGATCATCGAGCGGCGCGTTCATCGCGCGGCACCCTTCAGCGCGTCGCGGCGGATCGCCTGGCGCAACGCGTCGATCTGCAGGTCGAGGCTCGCGTCGATGCGCCCGGACGGCGTCTCGACCGTGCACGCATGGCGTTCGAGCTGCGCGTCCTCGACGATGCGGATCTTCTGCCGGTTCGACTGCCCCGCGAACGCGCCGTCGAGCGCGTCGCGCATCTCGTCCTTGCGGCCGGGTGCGATACGCACGATCAGGAACGCCTCGTCACGTACGAGCGGCGCGATCCGCGCGAGCGCAGCCTCGTACAGCTTCTGCGTGCTCATCTCGCCGACGATCGCGCGCACGGCCTTCACGACGATATCGGCCATCGCGTCCTTCATCGTCTCCATCGTACGCGTGGCGGCGAGCGCCTGCGTGTACGCCTGCGCGGCCTGCTCGCGTTGCGCGCGGCGCATGCCTTCGTCGTAGCCGGCCGCCTGGCGCTTGTCGAATTCGCGCTGCGCATCGGCGACGATGCGCGCCGCCTCTTCATGCGCGGTCGCGATCACCGCGGACGCGTCGAGCAGCGCCGCGTATTCGCGCTCCTTGAGCACCTTGCGTTCCGACAGTAGCTGCAGGTTGTCGCTCGTGATCAGAAAAGCCAGTCCCATGACGCAAGCCTCTCGGGAATCAGAAACAGGAACATCAGTTCACCGAACTGATCGCGCTGCGCGCGGTTCAGCCAGTACGGCGCCTCGTCGTCGATCGCGCGGTTGAATTTCAGGCGCACGCGCCGCGCGACCGCGTCGCCGGCAACGCCGATGAAATCCGCGAGCAGCCGGCCGCCGCGCGCCCGGATCACGACCGGCAGCGCGGCGGGATCGGCGCGCCACGGTTCGAGCGTTTCCGCGAGCGCGCCGAATTCCGGCGCGCGTTCGAGCGCGAGTTCGAGCGCATCGCCGCCGAGCCGCGCCGCGACTTCCGCGCGGATACGCCGCCCGGCCAGCGCGTCGCGCAGCCACATGCGATGCAGCAGCAGCCCCGCATACGCGGCCAGTTGTTCGAGCGCCGCGCCCGGCAGCAGCGCGAGCCGCGCGCATGGGTTCGCGACGTCGAAGTCGTGTCGGTCGGCCACGCCGTTCACAGCGAGCAGGTGCCGCGCGAGCAGCTTGCGGCCGGCCGCGCCGAATGCGTCCGGCGAACGGTAGCGCGCG
>NZ_BCPO01000112.1:0-1783 GCF_016586105.1 Burkholderia sp. E168m15 | reverse complement strand
GCCGTCCGGCGTACGCAGTCCGCCGCCGGCCTGCTGCGCGGTCGTACCACCGCTCCCGCTCGCCCCGCGCGGCGCACCGAGCAGGCCCGCGAGCCGCGCGCCGAACATCCCGCGCCGCGCGGCCGACAGCGCGATCACCGCGCAGGTCAGCAGGATCAGCGCGAACACGAGCCAGCCGAGCGGCGAGCGCAGCCGCAGGATGTCCGACACCGCGCTGCCGATCCCGTCCACGCGCGTCGCGCGCGCGGCGGCCGGCTGCAGGAACAGCGACACGTTGTCGTACTGCAGCCCCTCGATGCTGTGCGCGACGAGATCCTTGACCATCGGCGCCATCGCGCGCAGGTCGACGCCCGGCCGGTAGCGGATGTACACCGCGGCCGACGACGGCTTGATCTTGTCCGCGAGCGGATCGTTCTCCGGAATCACGACCTGCACGCGCGCGACCACCACGCCCTCGATGTCCTGCAGCGTGCGCGACAGATCCTGCGACACGCCGTACAGGTAGCGCACGCGCTCCTCGGCCGGCGTCGACACGAGGCCCTGCTTCTGGAACAGCTCGCCGAGGCTCGCATAGCTCGGCTTCGGCAGCCCGTTCGCCTGCAGCACCGTGAGCGCCGCCTGCATGTCGCCGTCCGCGACGCTCACGAGCCACGCATTGCGGTCCGACGTGTCGCGCGCATCGTTGTCCTTCGACGCGCTGATGCCCGCGTCGCCGAGCACCGCGACCATCTGGTTCGCGTCGCGCTCCGACAGGCCCGAGTACAACTCCTTCTGGCACCCGGCCAACAGCACGAGCAGCCCCGCGAGCAGCGCGCGCGCCGCCCGGCTGCGCCACGCATGCATGCGCGGCGTCGAATCGATCGTCGTCATCGTTTGTCCGCTTCAGGGCGCGTGAGGCCGCATCCGCCGGCCAGCACGCGCGCTTTCACTCCTGCGTCTTCAGCACCGTATGCGTGAAGCCGTTCGCCGCCTGTGCAACCGACAGGCTCAACTGGTATTCCGAAATCGTGGTGGTTGCCGTCCACTGGAAATCCATCGCCTTCACCATCGTCATCAGCGGGTCGCTGCGGCTGTCCGCCATCGACGTCAGCATCTCGCTGCGATGCTTGTCGATGTTCGCGTACCGCGAATCGAGATCGTTGCCGTACGTGCGCAACCGCTCGACGAGCGACGACTGGTTCGCCTGCGCGGGCGTCATCTGCACGGCCGGCGCCGCATCCGCCGGCGCGCGCGACATCGCGACACCGGACGAAGACGACGGGGCGGCCGGCGACGCGCCCGGCTGCATCAGCGCGTCGAACTGGCGCACCTGCGCCGGATCGGACGCCGTGCCCGCTTGCTGCGCGGCACTCGCGAGCGCAGCCGCGCCCGGCGGCGCCGCGCCTACGCCTGTTACCGACATGATCGTGTCCTCCTTGACCGGCAAAGCCGGAAACGGGCCGGCCGGCACGCACCTACGCCACGCCGAGCGCCCGTCACGGGCGGCCCCGGCGTGCGACGTCGCACGGCACGGCCGGCGACCGGCATCACGCGCGGCCGGCGGAACTCAGGTGTTGCGCAACCTGGGCGTTCGCCGTCCCTTCCTGCGCGGTCACTGCGTTGCTGGTTTCGAACGTCGCAGTCGATTGCTGAACCTGGAAGTTGATCTTGGTCAGTTCGAGCTGCGTCTTGGTCAGGTCGTCGGCCTGCTTCTGCACGTCGCCCGTGTTCGTCACACCACCTGCTGCCGAGGTACCCATGCTTCGCTCCTTTACGTGAACAACACACTCCATCTTCCGGCGGC
>NZ_BCPO01000111.1:0-10617 GCF_016586105.1 Burkholderia sp. E168m15 | reverse complement strand
GCCGCCGCACCGCTCGCGAGCGGCGCCACGGGCGGCGCCGGCGCCTGTTCGGGCGCACGCGCCGACGGGCCGCCGAGCGGCATCGTGATGCGCTGGCCGTTGCGCTCGAACACCACTTCGTCCGAGCCGATCGACACGACGCTCGCGCCCTCCTTCAGCCGCGCGCCTTCGAAATAGCGGCTGCCGTCGACCGTCTCGATGTAGCGCTGATCGCCGTCGCCGGCGAACACGGTCGTGATCTCCGGAATGCCCGCCGTGCCGCCGAGCGTCGTCGCCGTGCGCGGCGCGGCCGCGTCGGCATCGCGTACGTGATCGACCACCTCGAGCGCCGGGCGCGCGTCCTTCATGTAGTTGCGGATGCGCGGCTCGATCTGCGCGCGCGCGGCCGTGCCCGTCAACTCGATCCGGCCGCGGCCGAGATACGTGACCGTCAGTGCCGTGTCGCTGAAATAGGTCTGCGCGGTCGCGACCAGATCGCTGACCACGTAGATATTGCCGAGCGCCGCGTTGTCGACGCCCGCGACGATCTGCGCGACGCGCTCGCGCGCGGCCGGGTCGCTGACGTAACCCGACACGATCACGCCATCGTCGCGCGGCGCGACGGCCAGCTCCGGATACGCGTGCAGCAGTTGCTGCAGCCGGTGCGTGCGCGCGAGCACCGATTCGTGCTGCCACGGCAAGCGTCCCGACCACGCGACGAAGCCGTAGCCGAGCGCGCCGAGCAGCACGCCGATCCACAGCGCGACCAGCGCGATCACGAGCCGCCGGCTGCCCAGCCGCCGCAGCCCGCCGGTGAGCCAGCCCAGCCATGCCGCTTCACGCGCGGCGTCCGGCGCATCGGTTTCGTCGGGCACCGCGACGCTCGCCTGCGCATGCCGCGCGATGCCGAGCCGGATCGAGCCGACCGTCACGACGTCGTTCGGCGTCAGCGAGCGGCGGCCGCTGCCGAGCGGCTCGTCGTTGAACAGCACCGGCGCGCCGGTGTCGCCGCCGTGGTTCTGCACCGTCACCGCAAGCGCGCCGACCTGCAGGCACACTTGTTTCGCGCCGATCTCTCGATCGGGCAGAATCACTTCGCAGTCGGCCGCCGTGCCGACCCAGTTCGCGCCGCGCGCGAGCGACATCGTGCGGCCGTACATCGGCCCGCTCAGGAAGCACAGGTTCCATGGCGACGCGAGCGCGGCCGCACCGGCCCCCGCGCTTCCCGCGCCGCCGGGCAATGCGCCGTCGCCATGCGGATCAATGATGCTCGTCGACATGGGTGGGTGCTCCTGCGGTCGTCGCCACCGGCTGCGACGCCGCATCCTTGGGTGGCGCCGGCAACGCGGGCGGACCGAACTTCGTGCCGGGCAGCGGCTTCGGCGTCAGCGGCACCGCGACGTCGTTGTCGGGCGGCCGATACATCGACATCCCTTCCTGGCTCGCCGGCCCATCGACGCCCGGGTTCACGGGCGAGCCGTCCGGCGCGTACATCGACGCGTTCGTCACGACCCGCGGCGTCAGCAGGTAGAACCGCTCCATGTGGTTGCCCGACTTGTCGGTGTACTTGAACAGGTTGCCGATCAGCGGGATGTCGGACAGCCAGGGCACGCCGCTCTTGTTCAGCTTCACCTCGTCGTCGTTGAAACCGGCGATCAGGAGGCTCTTGCCTTCGTCGATCATCGTCTTGGTGACGATGTTGCGCTGCTGGATCACCGGCACGTTCGACACGGCCTGCCCCGGCACGATGTTGCCGTCCTGGATGTCGATCGACATCATCACGCTCTGCGGGTTGCCCGACACCGCCGCCGCGTTGCGGATCGCCTCGTCGACGATCATCGGCGTCACCTTGATGCTGGTGCCGGTCGTCACGCTGTACAGCGACGAATCCTGATAGCCCGGCACCTGCACGTAGAACTGCGTGAGGTTCTCGAGGATCGCCTCGGTGTTGTCGAGCGCGAGCACCTTCGGCTTCGATCGCAGTTGCGCCTGGCCTTTCTGCGCGAGCGCGTTCACGCGCGTGAGCAGGTAGTTGCGCAGCGACCCGCCGATCGATGCGGTCAGCGCGATGCCGGTCGGCATGAAGGTGCCCGTCTGCCCGGTTTCCGACGTGCCGATGCCGAACGTCAGCGGCGGGTTGCCGACGCCGTTGTACTGCGTGTTGCCGTTCAGCGCGTTCTGGCCGTTGCCGATCTGCACGTCGCCGTGCGTCGTGTGCAGGCGCCAGTCGATCCCGAGGCTGTCGAGCGAATCCTCGTTGATGTCGATGATCGTCACGTTGATCTCGACGATGCGCGGCCGCTCGTCGAGCTGACTGATCAGCGACTGGTAGCGGTACATGTTCTCCGGCAGGTCGCGCACGATCACCGCGTTGATCGCCGGATCGGCGACGATCTGCGGCAGCGTGTCGCCGCCGCCGTTGTTCGCGAACGGCGAGAAGCCGCCGCCCATGCCGCTGTCCGCCCCGCCATAACCGCCCTGCCGCGGGCCGCCCGAGATGTCGGGAAAGTCGAGCCGCGGCACCGCGATCGTCAGGCCCGAGCCGAGCTTCACCTGGCGCGCGGCCTGCCCGAGCGGCGTGCTCGACGGCGCCGCGGTCGTGCCGCCGCCCTTGCCGAACAGCCGGCGCAGGATCGTCGCGACGCCCGGCACCGTCACTTCCTTGCCCGAGCGGTTGATCGTGAAGTCCGACGCCCAGCCGTATTTCAGGCGGAACGCGCGGATGTCCGCATGCGCGCCGTTCGCCGCCGGGTCGCCGACCGAGCCGACCGCCTGCCGCACGAGCTCGACATAGCGGCGCGGGCCGGCCACGTACACGCTGTTCGCGCGGTCGTTGATGACCAGCGTGTAGCGCTTGTCCGGAATCTGCATCGCCTGCAGCGCGCGGCCGATTTCGCCGGACGCATTCGGCGGGATCGGGATCATCTGCGTCTGCGACTGGTCGGCCGGATCGACGTACAGGAACGAACCGTCGTAGTACCACGTGAGCCCGTAGGTGGAACAGATCGTGTCGAGCGTCTGCTGCGGCGTGCCGGAGAAGCGGCCGCTGATCACGCCGTCGACCTTCGGGTCGACCACCGCCGTCACGCCCTGCGACGACGCGAGCTCGCGAATGAAGTCGCCGATCTTCTTGCCGTTCGCGACGATCGTGAACGGCTTGTTGCGCCAGCGCAGGTCCGCGGCGCGCGCATGCTGCGCGGGCGCCATGCACAGCGACGCCGTGAGCAGCGCGGTCGCGCACACGGCAAGCGCGGCCCGTTGCAGGCTGCGCGGTTGAAACCGGATCGAGGCGACGCGTCGACGCATCAAAGAACTCCTGTGGAAGAAACGAACATGCGTTCCAGCGCCTGCTGCGCGAAGCGCAGCACTTCGCCGCCGAGCCAGCCGGACAGCAGCACGAGCGCGACCATCACGGCGATCAGCCGCACCGCGATGCCGATGTTGGCGTCCTGCACCTGCGTGACGGCCTGCAGGATCGCGACGACGAGGCCCGTGACGGTCGCGATCAGCACGATCGGCAGCGACAGCAGCAGCACGAGCATCAGCGCCTGGCGCGTCAGGTCGAGGATCGTCGAGCTCGTCATTGCACGGCTCCCGGCGCCCGCACGTCGGCGCCCGCGCCGACCGTGCCGTCGTCCGGCGGGTTCTTCACCCAGCCGACCGTATGCAACTGCACGTCCTCCTCGACTTCCTGGTACGACAGCACCGCGAGTTCGGGCAGCACCGGCTGCAGGATCGTCTTCACGTAGCGGCGCGCGCCGAGCGCGACCATCACCGCGAGCCGCGCGCCACCGTGCGCGCCACCAGGCGCGTTGCCGTGGCCGCCGGGGGCCGCCTGAGCTGCCTGCACGATCGCGCGCACCTGTTCGCCGATGTCCTGCTTGACCGCGCTCGACAGCGCGAGGAAATTGCCCTGCTTCGTGCGCATCACCGCGCTCTCGATCCGCTCCTGCAGGTTCTGCTCGAACAGCACGACCCGCAGCTGGCGCGCCGTGCCGGCGTGTCGATCGGTGATCATCCGGCGCAGGTCGACGCGCACGAGCTCGACCAGCGCGATCACGTCGTCAGGCTCGTTCGGCGCCCACGTGATCAGGCTCTCGAAGATCACGCGCAGGTTGCGGATCGGCACCTGTTCGGCGAGCAGCCGGCGCAGCACTTCGGTCACGCGCTGCAGCGGCACGAGCCGCGTCAGTTCGCCCACCAGCTCCGGATGATCGCGGCGCACCAGATGCACGAGCGCCTGCGTCTCCTGGATGCCGAGCAGCTCGTCCGCATGCTGGCGCACGATCTGCTCGACGTGCGCGGCCAGCGCGCTCTCGCTCGACAGCCACTTGCCGTCCGGTGCCGCGCCGTCGGGCTTGATCCACAGCGCGGTCGCGAACGGGCCGAACGCCTCGGCCGGCTGGCGCTCCGCGCGCTCCGGCAGCGGCGCGACGCCGTCCCACAGCAGCCAGCCCGGCTTCAGCGCGCCGTGCGCGACGAGCACGTCCTGCAGATAGATCCGGTACGTACCGGCCGGCGCGCCCTCGTCGTCGTTCAGCGTGATGCGCGGGAATACCGTGCCGATGTCCGCGTCGACGCGTGCCTTCGCGCTCGACAGCGCCGCCTGCAGTTGCGCGAGGTTCAGGCCCGTGCGCAGGTCGTCGGACAGCGACACCGCGATCAGCGACGTGACGCCCGCCGCGTGCGATACCTTCGCGGGCTGGCCGTCGTCGGCCGCGCCGACGCGCCCCGCGACATGAATCAGGTTGAAGCTCGGCGCGGACGTCTTGCGCTTCAGTTGCGAGAACGCGAAGGCGCCGAGGCCGAGCGCGATCAGCGCGAACGACCATTTCGGAAAACCGGGCACGACGAGAAAACCGCTCAGCACGAACGCCGCGATCAGCAGCGCGCGCGGGTGTGCGCCCAGTTGCTCGCCGAGCTGTTCGCCGAGCTGCCGCTGCCGTGCATCGCGCGTCGCGACGCGCGTGGTCACGATGCCGGCCGCGATCGATACCAGCAGCGACGGAATCTGCGACGCCATCCCGTCGCCGACCGTCAGGATCGCGTAACGCTGCAGCGCCTCGCCGATGTCCATCCCGTGCATCAGCGTGCCGACCGCGATCCCCGCGACGATGTTGATGAACGCGATCACGAGGCCCGCGATCGCGTCGCCCTTCACGAACTTCATCGCGCCGTCCATCGCGCCGTGCATCTGCGATTCCTGCTCGAGCTTCTCGCGCCGCTCGCGCGCCTCGTCGGCGCTGATGATGCCCGCGCGCAGGTCCGCGTCGATGCTCATCTGCTTGCCCGGCATCGCGTCGAGCGAGAAGCGCGCGCCGACTTCGGCCACGCGCTCCGACCCCTTCGCGATCACGATGAACTGCACGACCGCGATCACGAGGAACACCACGCCGCCCACCACCACATTGTTGCCGACCACCAGCCGCCCGAACGCGTCGATCACGTGGCCAGCGTTCGCATGCAGCAGGATCAGCTTGCACGACGCGATGTTCAGCGCGAGCCGGAACAGCGTCGTAAACAGCAGCAGCGCGGGAAACGACGAGAAGCTGACCGCCGACGGCACGTAGGTCGACACCGTCAGCAGCACGACGCTCGCCGCGAGATTCAACGAGATCATCCCGTCGAGCGCGGCCTGCGGCAGCGGCAGGATGAACAGCGCGACGACCGCGACGATGAAGGTTGCGAGAAACAGGTCGGCGCGCGGCGACGCGCCCCCGAGGCGCCGTCCGGACACGCCGCGGCCGGCGGAAAACAACCGCTGCCAGTCGCGGGGGAGCGCCTTCGGTTCAGCCATCGTGCCGTCGTCCTGTCGTTATCGCCGGCTGGCACGGGCAAGCCTGCCCCATGCCGCGCGGACCGTTGAATGGGACGAGTGTAGCGACGGGAAACCGCGGAAAAAGAGGCGCGCCTCGTAGCGTGAAAGCGCGTTTTCCTCAGACGATCGAATCGGACTACGAAACCCGGCGGCCGCTTCGGGCACGCGCCGCCGGAACCGCTTCCATCGCGCGCCGGAGCGCCGGCGCGCGCCTGCGGCAGACGTCAGCTCAGGACGGCAGCCGCCGCGCGGCGAGGTACGCGAGCTGCGCGCGGTTCTGTACGTTGAAGAGTTTTTCGAGCGAGCGGATGTGGTGCCCGACCTTGTGCAGCGACGTGCGCAGCGCGCTCGCGATCTCCTGGTCGGACAGCCCGTGCACGAGCCGGTCGAGCACTTCCTGCTGCTCGTCCGCGAGCGCGAAGCCGCGCATGCGCGCGACCCGCGCCTCGAGGAACGGCAGCGCGACGCGATGCACGGCAAGACTGACCGACAGCGCGCCGCCGATCACGCGATCGTCGATCCATTCGGTGCCGTGCGTTTCCGACGTCAGGTTCACCGCGACGCGCAGGTCGAGCCGCGGCGCCGACAGGCTGAAAATCACGCCGCTGTTCATTGCGTGCGCACGCAAGTGGCCGGCCAGCGCCAGCACCTTGCGATCGCCGCTGCCCTGTGCGGCCGCCTCGATCTCGTCGAGCCGCCATGCGACCGGAAAGCCGCTCTGCCGCACCTGCGCGAAACGCGGGTCGCTGTCGTACAGCATTCCTTCGATGAACGGCTGCATGAACGTCGCCGGCGCGAGGTCGCGCAGCAGATGCGCACGCAGAATGCGCCGCCCGATCATTTCGTAGGCGCCGTAACCCAGCGTACTGAATCCGATTTGCCGCAATCGCGCATGGCATTGCGAGAAATCGAATGACGCAAGGTCGGTTTTACCGGGCGCTATTTGAATACCGGTAAAAACGTCACGCTCGATTGCGTGATATTCGTTCGAATAAGCGGCGGCGGCCGCTATATCGGCTTGTGAGAACCACTCGACGCGTGGTGCGCCGTCAGCATATGTCATGAGGAGCCCGCCCTTTCCCATTATGTGAAACTGCGCCCCGTCACGATCTGGTCTTTTCTTTATGATTTTCTGGTCGTCGTTATATGCGCACGAACATGAACCTTTCGCCGCGATTAGTATTACGGCATATTACCCACACACCGACATTTTTGTACAATGCCCCCGCGTTTCGTCAGGGATGACGATCGGCGCATATCACAACGATGCTCGGTCGCACCGCCGCGAATGCCGTACACGATACGGCCGCCGCCAGGCGATGCGCGTCGATTCCGAGGGATGGCTCATGTCCGATATTGCATTGCATGAAGAAGCGGTCGCCCCAACCACCTTGCCGCGCGCGTCGCGCGGATTGAACGCATGCGCGGACGCGCTGCGCGAGCGCCCCGTGCAGGTCGTCTGGTGCGACGACGTGAAGCGCGGCGACGATGCGCAGCCGCACGCACCGAAGCTCGGCGTCGCCGATACGCTCGCGCACGCGCAGAGCACGGCCGAGCGCAACCGGATCGTCACGAGCCTGCTGCATCTGACAGGCTTCTCGACGTTCGCGTACTTCGCACTCGAATTCGCGCGCGAGCGCGTCGAAAGCCTCTACCTGCACGAAGCGTTCACGCCGGCCACCTATCGCGGCGACTACGTGCGGCACAACCATCACGACGTCGATCCGCGCACGCTCGGCGCGCGCGTGTGCAACATGCCGATCGTGTGGGACCTGCAGCAATTGCGCCGCGAGCACCGCGAGCGCGACGACGCGCCGTCCGTGAGCCCGGCCGCGCTCGACGGCTTCCTGCAGACGATGCAGGACGACGGGATGTGCAGCGGCATCATGTATTCGATGGCCGTGCCCGGCACGCGGCTGCACGCGTTCATGAGCTTCACCGCGCCGCGCCGCACGCGCGAATGGATCACGCCGGCGACGATCGAGCAGGCGCTGTCGATCGGGCTGTCGGTCCACAAGTTCGCATCGCCGCAACTGATCTCGACGTCGCGCGAACGCGCGGTGAACGGGCTCACGCCGTTCGAGCAGGAACTGCTGCTCGGCATCGCCGAAGGTGCGTCCGACAAGGAAATCGGCCGGCGCCTCGACACCAGCGCGCACAACGTCGACTATCACCTGCGCAAGCTGCGCAAGCGCTTCGGCGTCGCGAACCGGATTCAGCTCACGTACCTGACGTCGAAGCTCGAGCTGATCTAACGCGCGGCGGCGGCGCGGCGCCGGGCCGGCGCCGCTTCCTCGCAGACGATCGCCGTTACTTCAGCAGCGTCATCTGCACCACCTTCACGATCACGAGCCCGACCGCGATCACCAGATAGCCGCGCAACACGGCCATCCAGATCCGCGTCGCGAGCGTCATGTTCTGCGGCTCGAGCGTATCGAGCGGCGGCATGCGCCACGTGTCGCGCAGCGAGCGGTCGATGCCCGGCTCGACCACGCGCTTGTTGCGGCGAATCAACACCGTCGCCAGATAGCCGGCGATCGCGAGCACGGTGCCGCCCACCAGCACGTCGACGATCGCCTCCCCGCTGATGTCCGGATACATCACCGACGCGGTCAGGATGATCGACAGCAGCACCAGCACCCAGATCACCGTGCCCGTGAACACGTTGAGCTTCGTCGAGTTGACCCAGGGCCCCAGCACCTGGCGGTCGTTGCACAGCACGAGCAGGAACACCGTCGCGCTCGGCAGCAGTACGCCGGCCAGCGTCTGCACGGCTTCGGTCAGCAGGCCGAGCGGGCTGCCCGGAATCAGCACGAGCGTGGCCGCGGCCGCGACGATACCGAAATAGACGAGATAGAAGCCCTTCGCGTCGGTCACGCCGCGGTGCAGCGAGTGGCGGATCTTGAACACGTCGCCGATCGCATACGCGGTCGACAGCGACACGGCCGCCGCGCCGATGATGCATGCGTCGAGCAGCGCGATCGCGAACAGCGTCGCGCTCGTGCGGCCCGCATACTTCTCGAGGCCGGCGATGATGCCGCCCGCATCGGTGAAGTTGCCGGCTTCCGGATGGCCGGCGAACAACGCCGAGCTGAAGCCGATCATCGCGACCGCGCCGACCAGCACGAACGCGATGCCGATCCACAGGTCGGCTTTTTCATATTTCATGAAGCGCGGCGTGATGCGCTTGTCGATCACGTAGCTCTGCTGGAAGAACAATTGCCACGGCGCGACCGTCGTGCCGACGATCCCGATCACGAGCAGCATCACGTCCGACAGCTTCGCGTGCGCGGGCCAGTTCGGCACGAAGAAGTCGCGCGTCATCTGCGCGGCGGACGGGTGGATCGACACGAGCACCGGCACGAGCAGCAGGCTCAGCACGCACAGCCCGATCGCGAACCGCTCGAAGCGCCGGAAATCGCCGGTACTCACCGCGGCCATCGTCAGCGCGGCGGCCACGCACACGCCGGCCACCTTCGGCAATCCGAAGAAATCCAGCACGAACGTGATGCCGATGAACTCGGTGACGATGGTCAGCGCGTTGAGCAGGAACAGGTCGATCACGCTGAACGCGCCCCAGAACTTGCCGAAGCGTTCGAAGATCAGCCGCGCATGACCGACGCCCGTGACCGCGCCGAGGCGCAGCACCATTTCCTGGTTCACGTACAGCACGGGCACCAGCAGCAGCAGCGTCCACAGCAGCGTCGTGCCGTAGTTCTGGCCGGCCTGCGTATAGGTGCCGAACGCGCCGGCATCGTTGTCGCCGACCATCACGATCAGGCCCGGGCCGATGATCGCGAGCAGCGTGCGCAGGCGCGCCCACCACGTGCCGCGTGCGCCGGTATCGTGGTGTGCGATCGTGCCGAGCGCACCGCGGATGTCGCCCAGGTGGGCTTCGTCGAGCACGGCGCTGCGGTCGGCGGCGATCGGTGGAGAAACGTTGGATGGCGTGGACATGATGTGTTCCGTACGGCTAAGGGTTATGCGATTCGATGAGCGTATGGCCTTGGAATGCGCACGGGACGGCCGCTCGAAGGCGGGCGCGCGTGCGCATGCCGAGGCGCGCTCGGCGCTTCTTTTCAGTGGATCAACGCTTTCAGTTGGCTCAACAGGCGGGAGAACACCCGCGGACGGGCGTCGAGCGTCAGCATCGCGTCGTAGTGGTGGCGCGATTCCGTGACGTGCGGAAGGTTCGACAGCAGAAGGCCGAAGTTCATGGTCTGGCTCCGTGCGGCGACGGCAACGTGCCGGCCGCGTGGTGGGCGCGGGGCCAGCCAGGGGCCTGAACGACGTGTCAGGCTAGTCGGCCGGATTGTCCCCGCGACCCGGGTTCGAAAGGGTCTGCGTATGCAACGGACATAAGGGACAACTGTCACTGTCGTTCATGGCGGCTCCTGTGCGGTGTTCCGGGGAACACGGTTGACCGCCGGCCGGCGTGCGGGCCGGCATTCGCGCGCCGGGGGAACGGATGCGCGAACGCGGCCGCCTGCCAGGCGGCGGTGAAACCGGGCAACGCATGCGAGAACGCATCACGCTAACCGGCGCGAATCAGGGTGCACGTAGGGAGTTGCTGCGGAATACTGCTGCGCGCACCGTTTGCCTGGGAGACAAACGGCGGCTTCGATGAGGCGCGGACGTCGGTCGCTCAGGCGGAAATTTCGTTCGAAGATCGACTACTGCAGGCGTCCAAGGCGGCGGCCCCAAGAGTGAAGATGGCGGATTCTATGGACCGCGCGAAAGTGAAGTCAACCCCTCCAATCCCCATTTTTCGAAATAAATTTCCCGCCTGACGCGACTGAAAGATTTGCCCTTGAAATAAC
>NZ_BCPO01000110.1:0-70665 GCF_016586105.1 Burkholderia sp. E168m15 | reverse complement strand
TCGAAATAACGTTCTGAAACCTTTCAGCGCCGTCGTCACGCCACCCCGCGCCGATGCGTGCGAGCAACGGCCCGCCACGCTGCCGCACTTCCCTTTTCATGCTCGCGGGGCGGGCGCGCGGCGGCTCCGCTCCGCTGCGACGCGCCCACCACACAGCGCATTTTTCGTGCGTTTTTTACTTGCGCCGCAGCAAAACTCGCGACTAAAATCCGCCCCAATTCATCACGGGAGTCCCTCCGTGGACACATGCTCTAGTTGCAGTTCAATGCCGGTCCAGGCCGGCCACGCCATCGCGAGATAGCAGCCAGACGCATGTCTTTCGCCGCTAGCTCGCATTCGTCGGGTTAGCGCGCCTCATCCGGGCCGGCCATCGCCGGTTCGTCAGTCGCACGCTCCGTTATGTTCCATCCTCCGATCGCAGGCCGCGTCACGCACCCGCGCTCGATCACGTCGCCCGGCGTTCGCCGGACGGAATGGAGGCAGCGTCATGTTCTTTCCATCGTTCGCGGTCAGACTCAAGCGCGTCGTGCACGTCGCGTGCGACTGCTCGTTTTCCGGCCGCTCGCCGCTCGCCCGGGCATTCGGCCACTGGCGCGGCGTGGCCCTCGCCCACGTGCCGGCCGCACCCCGTCCGCTCGATTGGGTGCTGATCGCCGCGACGGCGGCCGCGCTCGCGCTTGCCGCGCTGCTGTGCTCGGTCGCGCCACACGTCGGCTTCGCGCAGGTGTGGCGCGTCGGCGGCTGGCTGCCGTAAGCCCTTCTCCGTGCAGGCCGTCTCGCCATGCGGCCCGCATCACGTTCCCGTTTCCTCAGCCTAACTAATCAAACTGCCAACGGAACCCGAATGAAGCAACTCTCTTCCGTCCCGCGCAAGCTTCGCGTCGATGCGCTCGCCGCGCTGCTGCTGTCGCTCGCCGCCGCCTCCGCATTCGCGCAAGCGTCGGCTCCCGCCACCGAACCGGCGGCCGGCACGAACGATGCCGCCGCCCCCGCCCAACCGGCCGCCGATGCTGCCACGCCCGCTCCCATCGGCTTGTGGGAACGGTCGAACCTGCTCGGCAACATGGGCGGCCTGCGCGACGTGCTCGACGAACACGGCGTCACGCTGAGCCTGCAGGAAACCAGCGAGTACCTGTACAACACGTCCGGCGGCACAGGGCGCGGCGGCGCGTACCAAGGGCTCACGCAATTCGGTTTCGACGTCGACACCGGCAAGGCGATCGGCCTGCCGGGCGGCACGTTCAACGTGTCGGGGCTGCAGATCCACGGCACCAACCTCACGCAGCGCTACCTGCAGACGCTGCAGACCGCGACCGGCATCGAGGCCAATTCGACCACGCGCCTGTGGGAGCTCTGGTACCAGCAGTCGCTGCTCGACGGCAAGGTCGACGTGAAAGTCGGCCAGCAGAGCGTCGACCAGGAATTCATGGTGAGCCAGAACGCGGCGACGTTCATGAACGCGACGTTCGGCTGGCCCGTGCTGCCGTCCACCGACCTGCCGTCCGGCGGCCCTGCGTATCCGCTGTCGTCGCTCGGCGTGCGGCTGCGCGTGAAGCCGGCCGACGCGTGGACCGCGATGGTCGGCGTGTTCGACGGCAACCCGGCCGGCCGCAGCGACGGCGACGCGCAGGTGCTGAACGCGCACGGCACCAATTTCAACCTGCGCAGCGGGGCATTCGTGATCGGCGAAGTGCAGTACGCGCTGAACGCGCCGCCGGCCGACCCGAAGGCCCCGCAGCCGGCCGGCCTGCCCGGCACGTACAAGCTCGGCTTCTGGTATCACTCGCAGCACGCGAACGATCCGCGCTACGGCACCGACGGGTTGTCGCTCGCCGATCCGGCCAGCAACGGCATGCCCGCCACGCATCGCGGCAACTACGGGTTCTATGCGGTCGCGGACCAGATGGTGTGGCGGCCGTCCGCCGACAGCCCGCGCTCGGTCGGCGTGTTCGCGCGCGTGATGGGCTCGCCGGGCGACCGCAATCTCGTCGATTTCGCGGCCAATGCGGGCGTGACGCTGAAGGCCCCGTTCGTCGGGCGCGACAACGACGTCGCCGGCATCGCGGTCGGCTACGCGAAGATCGGTTCGCATGCGCGCGGCCTCGACGGCGACACCGGCGCGTACACGACGCCCGGCTATCCGGTGCGCCGCGCGGAGACGGTCATCGAGGCGACCTACCAGTACCAGATCGCGCCGTGGTGGCAGGTGCAGGCCGACCTGCAGCACTTCTTCCGTCCGGGCGGCGGCATCCCGAACCCGAACGCGGCCGGCGCGCGCATCGGCGACGAAACGGTGGTCGGCGTGCGCACGACGATCACGTTCTGATGCCAGCCGCATAAAGACAGGGGCCGGACGGTCGCTTGCGCGACGGTCCGGCCCATGCGGTGGCTTGCCGTGCGGGCACGCGGCCCGTGGCGCGCATTACGCGTCGTGCATTATTCGCCGCGCATTACTCGCCGTACAGCCCGAGCAGTTTCAGCGTGACGCCGTTGGTCCAGCCGAAGCCGTCCTGCAACGGATATTCCCCGCCCCCACCGCCGCCCGTGCCGGTGCCCTCGACCACGTACTTCTCGACGAGCTTGCCTTCGGTCGCATACACATGCTTCACGTCGGACAGGAAACGCGTGCCGATGTCCTTCGCGAGCGCCGGTTCGCCGTAACGGCGCAGCCCGTCGATCGCGATCCACTGCAGCGGCGCCCAGCCGTTCGGCGCATCCCATTGCTGGCCCGTGTTCTCGGTCGTCGTCGCGAGGCCGCCCGGCTGCAGCAGCGTCTTGCGCACTTCGTGCGCGGTCGCCTTCGCACGCTCCGGCCACGCGACGCCCGCGAACAGCGGATACAGCGCGGCCGCCGTCACGCCGTCGCGCGGCTTGCGCAACTGCCAGTCGTAGTCGCCGTAATAGCCGTGACGGTTCCACAAATAATGATTGATCGCGGCTGCACGCTTGCCCGCGCGCGCTGAAAAATCGGCCACGCACGCGATGTCACGCGTCACCGCACAACCCTTCACGATCGTCGTCTCGAGATGGAACATCAGGCTGTTCAGGTCGACCGGCACGATCGACGTCGTGCGGATCGTCGCGAGCGTCTTGCCGTCGCCGAACCAGCGCGAGCTGTAGTCCCAGCCGCTTTCGGCACCCGCGCGCAGGTCGCGGTACACCTCGTTCGCGGGACGGGACGGCACCGACTTCGCGGTCGTCACGTCCTCGAGATACGACTCGTCGCGCGGCGTGTCGCGCGCATCCCAGTAGCGGTTCAGCACGGCGCCGTCAGGCATCGCGACCACGTGGCGCGCCGCCTGCCCGCGCGGCGTCGTGGTTTCGCCCTGCATCCAGTACGCATGCTCCTTGCGCAGCGCCGGCAGGTATTTCTGGTAGACCTTGTCGCCTTCGACCTGCGCGGCGAGCGTGACCATGTACGCGAAGAACGGCGGCTGCGAGCGGCTCGCGTAGTACGTGCGGTTTCCGTTCGGGATGTGTCCGACCGTATCGATCAGGTACGCGAAGTTGTCGAGCATGTCGTCGACGAGATCCTCGCGCCCGGACACCTGCAGCCCGAGCATCGTGAAATAGGTATCCCAGTAGTAGCCTTCGCGGAAGCGGCCGCCCGGCACGACGTACGGCTTCGGCAGCGGAATCAGCGAACTGTACGGCGGCGCCGTGGTGCTCGTGCGCGTGAGCTGCGGCCACAGCCAGTCGATGTGCTCGCGCAGCGTCTGGTTCGGCGGCGGCGTCACGCCGCCTGCCGGGGGCGGCGTGAAATGCTGGTCGACGAACGCCTTCAGCGAGAAGCCCGGCTGCGATTTCTGTTGCTGATACAACTGCACGATCGTCGCGGGGTCGGTATCGGGCGTGGCGTCGACGAAGGTCTTCTGGTCGGGATAGAGCTGCGCGGTCTGCACCGCGACGAACAGGTCGCCGTAGAGCTGGCTCGGCGGTGGCAGCAGCGTGCCCGACGCGGGAGCCGGCGCGGCTGCGGTGGTGGCCAGCAGCGCGGACTGGCTGGCCGCTTGCGCGGCGGCCTGGTTCGCATTGTCGGCCTGCGCGGCGCAGCCGGCGACGGCGAGATAGGCGATGGCCAGTGCGGCGGCCCAGCGCAGACGCGGCGCGGGCGGTGACTGACGCGACGGGAAGCGAGATGCAAGCGGTGCGGCACGACGTGACGTCATGGCGTGTCCCCTCCTTTCGTTGGTGAGTGGATCGGCACGAGGTCTCGTTCGCGCGCGCGTTCGTCTCGATGGCCTTCGATCGATACGCGTCATGTTGTGGTGCGAGTGGGTCCGACTGTCGCACGAAACATGCATGTCAAGCAAGTTTGGGTTCGCGCGACTCCCGGAGATAACCGCGCACCGCCCGCCACGCACGCGCTTCGAGCGCGTTCGCATCGGTTTCGCCGCGCGCGCCCGCCGCATCGACGATGCCTTTCACGATCGCGAGCAGATCGTGCGCGACCACGTCGGGCGCGGCGACGCGCGGCGCATCGCGCAACCGGAGCGCATGCAGCAAGGTTGCGTGGATGCGATCCGCGACCCGCTCGGTGCGCGCACCGAGCGGCAACCGCGCCTCTTCGAAATCGATCAGCCGCGCGAGCACCGGCCGGCGCATCTGGTGCGCGACGGCCCCGCGCACCAGCGCGCGCAGCACGTCGTCGCAGGACGACAGCGCGGCCGCCCGGTCGACGTCGTCGAGCAGATGCGCACTCTCGCGCTCGACGAGCGCGGCCGTCAGCGCATCGCGGTTCGGGAAGTATTGATAGAGCGAGCCGATGCTCACGCCGGCCAGCGCCGCGACCGCATTCGTCGTGTAACCGGCGAAGCCGTCGCGCTCCAGAATGCGGGCGGCCGCCTCGACGATCGCATCGACGGTGGCCACCGAGCGGCGCTGGCGCGGCGCCTTGCGCGGCGAAAGCGGCATACGCGAGGACGAATCGGACATGGTGGAAAGGTGCGTTCCTAAAATATGAGCAAGCGCTCATATTTTAGGAACGCACCGCCACGCCGTCAAAAGGAATCGACCTGACCGCACCCGCTTCAACACCGTTCGCCGTGTTCGCGCACGCTCGCCACCGAGACCAACGAGTGGCCGGCGCGCCGCGCAACGCGTCGATCCACGGTCGCCGCGCCGACTTCCTGGCGCCCCCGGAAAGCGCGCACACGTTCCGCCACGGCAACGCCGCGCGGTTTGTCGGCCACATGGAGGCAACACGCACGAGCAGCCCGTCGACCGCATGGGCGCAGTCGTTCTTTCCGCACCACCCGCCGGAAAGGACGACTGTTGCAACATGCGGAACAACTGTTGTCGTACGTGACGCAGCGGTCACATTGTGGGCATAATGGCGTCTTTACCGCGCGCCCAGCCCATGTCGCCCGTCTTTCTAGCACCGCTCATCGTTGCCTGTGCGTTGTTCATGGAAAGCGTCGACGCGAACATCATCGTCACCGCCCTGCCTGCGATGGCGAGGGACTTCGGGCACAACCCCGTCACCCTGAACATTGCGATCACGGCCTACGTGGTCGGCCTCGGCGTGTTCATCCCGATCTGCGGCTGGCTCGCCGACCGCTTCAGCGCGCGCGCCGTGTTCCGCACCGCGATCGGCATCTTCGTCGTCGGTTCGCTGATGTGCGCGGCGTCCAACTCCCTCGGCGTGCTCACGTTCGCGCGCTTCATTCAGGGCGTCGGCGGCGCGATGATGGTGCCGGTCGGCCGCATCATCATCTTCCGCGCGGTGCCGCGCGCCGATCTCGTGCGCGCGATGAACTACCTCGCGATTCCCGCGCTGTTCGGGCCCACGGTCGGGCCGCTCGTCGGCGGCTTCATCACGACCTACCTGCACTGGCGGATGATCTTCTTCATCAACGTGCCGATCGGCATCTACGGGATCTACCTCGCGAGCAAGCACATCGCGAACACGCACGAGCCCGATCCGGGCCCGCTCGACTGGTTCGGCTTCCTGCTGTCGGCCAGCGGCGCCGCGCTGCTGCTGATGGGCCTCACGCTGATCGACGGTTCGCTCACGTCGCGCTCGAACGCCATCATCATGTGCGCGGCCGGCGCCGCGATGCTCGCGCTGTACGTGCCGTACGCGCGCCGCAAGGAGCGCCCGGTGCTCGACCTCAGTTTCCTGAAGATCCCGACGTACCACGCGAGCGTCGTCGGCGGGTCGCTGTTTCGCATCGGCCTCGGCGCGGTACCGTTCCTGCTGCCGCTCGCGCTGCAGGAAGGGCTCGGCATGAGCGCGTTCCATTCCGGCCTCATCACGTGCGCGTCCGCGCTCGGCGGCGCGGTCAGCCGCTCGACGGCCACGCATACGCTGCGCCGCTTCGGCTTTCGCACGGTGCTGATCTACAACGCGGCATTCGCGGGCCTCGCGATCGCCGCCTACGGCGTGTTCCATCCCGGCATGGCGACCTGGGCGATCTGGCTGATCGTGCTCGTCGGCGGCATCTTCCCCGCGCTGCAGTTCACGAGTTTGAATTCGATGATCTATGCGGACATTTCGCCGCGCGACGCAGGCCGCGCGACGAGCCTCGGCAGCGTCGTGCAGCAGATGTCGCTCGGCCTCGGCGTGACGGTGGCCGGCCTCGTGCTGCACGTGTCGCACTGGCTCCAGGGCCATCAGGCGATGGTGTGGTCGGATTTCTGGCCGGCATTCCTGGTGGTCGGGCTGTGCTCGTTCGCGTCGATTCCGATCACGCGACAGCTGCCGCCGGGCGCCGGCGACGAAGTCGCGCGCGGCAAGCGGGCATAAGCGGCGGCGCCGCGACATGACCTGTCGCTCGGCGACGGACGAAAACCGGAAAACAAAAAAATTAGCGAACATCCACACGGGGCCGGTGCACAGCCGCGTGGATGTTCGCTCAGGGCTCCGGGTCTCCCGATGGGGGTTGAGAATCCCGGATTCGCTTCCTGCGTGCCATGGACATATGTGCGTCGGAAGCGGAATCGTTGCGCGCACTTGTCGTCGCGCCATGAACTGCACTATAGGGAAACTTGCGCAACGCATCTGTCAACCATTGTCAGACGCGTGGCAGCCGCGCGTCGCACGCGCGCGCCGCTTTCGCGCTAAAGTGGTTCCCGATCGCCACCCTCGACCGTCCTGCCGATGCTCACGCTCTCGCCCGCCTCTGCCCGCGCCCTGCATCTCGCCGCACAGGGCCTGCTCACGCCGCCCCGCCGCAAGGCGACCAAGGCCGACGTGCTCGACACGATCCGCCGGATGGCGCAGTTGCAGATCGACACCATCCACGTCGTCGCGCGCAGCCCGTATCTCGTGCTGTTCAGCCGCCTCGGCGATTTCTCGCCGCACTGGCTCGACGAACATCTCGCCGAGGCGCGCCTGTTCGAATACTGGTCGCATGAAGCGTGTTTCCTGCCGATCGAGCAGTTCGGGCTGATGCGCTACAAGATGCTCGATCCGTCGGGGATGGGCTGGAAATATGCGGCCGAATGGCACGAGCAGAATCGTCCGGAGATCGAACGGCTGCTTGCGCGGATTCGCGAGGAAGGCCCGGTGCGGTCGGCCGATTTCGCGCGCGAGGACGGCGTGAAGGGCAACGGCTGGTGGGATCGCAAGCCCGAGAAGCGTCACCTGGAAGTGCTGTTCACGACGGGCGACCTGATGGTGTCGGCGCGTCGCAATTTCCAGCGCGTGTACGACGTGCGCGAACGCGTGCTACCCGACTGGGACGATACGCGCGACCTGCCGCCGCGCGAAGCCGTGCTGCCTGCGCTGCTCGACTATACGTGCCGCGCGCTCGGCGTCGTGCGTGCGGACTGGGTGGCCGATTACTATCGGCTGCCGCGCCGTTCGTACCGCGCGGAGCTGGAGCGGCTCGCGGATGCGGGCGACCTGATTCCGGTGCAGATCGACGACTGGAAGGAGCCGGCCTACGTGCACCGCTCGCTCGATGCGCTGCTGCCGGCCGCCGCGGCCGACACGCTGCGCTCGACGGTCACGACGCTGCTGTCGCCGTTCGATCCGGTCGTCTGGGACCGGCGGCGCGCGTCGACGCTGTTCGGTTTCGATTACACGATCGAGTGCTATACGCCCGAGCACAAGCGGCGCTACGGCTATTTCTGCCTGCCCGTGCTGCATCGCGGCCGGCTGGTCGGCCGCGTCGATGCGAAAGCGCATCGCGCGCTCGGCACGTTCGAATTGAAGGCCGTGCACGTCGAGCCGGGCGTGCGCTTCGGCGCCGGGCTCGCGGCCGACGTCGCGAAGGCCGTGAAGAAACTCGCGGCGTGGCACGGCACGCCGGAGGTGACGGTCGCACACGCGCCGCCGACCCTCGTGGAAGCATTCACGCGCACCTGAACGCCGCATTCCGCCGGTGCGTCAGGGCTCGTTCACGCTCATGACGGGCTTGCGCTGGCCCTGGCCGAGCACGTGCATGCCGGCGTCGATATAGTGCGTGCCGCCCGTGATCGCCCGTGCGCCGTCGCCGGCAAGAAACGCGCAGAACGCCCCGACGTCGTCGATGTCGAGCGCGTGATGCAGCGGCGCCCGGCGTGCGGTGTCGTCGAGCAGCCGGCCGAAGTCCGGCAGGCCCGACGCCGCGCGCGTCGGCAGCACGCCCGGCGAAACCGCATTGACGCGAATGCCCGCCCCGCCGAGTTCGGCCGCCAGGTACCGCACGCTCGCTTCGAGCGCGGCCTTGACCGGCCCCATCACCCCGTAGTTCGCGACGACCTGCTCCGCGCCGAGATAGCTCATCGCCATCAGGCTCCCGCCGCGCGTCATCAGCGGCTCGGCGAGTCGCGCCATCCGGATGAACGAATGGCACGACGTATCCATCGCCAACGAGAAGCCTTCCGGCGAACTGTCGACCACGCGGCCTTGCAGATCGGCCTTGGGTGCATACGCCACCGAATGCAGCACGAAGTCGATCGCGCCCCATTGCACCGCGATCGCGTCGAACACCGCCGCCATCTGGTCGGAGCGCCCGACGTCGAGCGGCATCCGGATCGGCGCGTCGAGTTGCGCGAACAGCGGCTCGACGTGCGGCAAGGTCTTGTCCGACTGCCAGGTCACCGCGAGCGTGGCGCCCGCCCGGCAAAACGCGCGTGCACATCCCCACGCGATGCTCTGTCCGTTCGCGATGCCGACGACGAGCCCCCGCTTGTGTCGCAATGTCATGTCGCCTCCCTTGTCGATCCGCGTGGGCCTAGCGCTGCGCCGCGATCCATCGCGCGATGTCGGGCCACACCGTCGCCAGCGTGCGCGTCCCCATGAACATGCCTATATGGCCGCCCGGCACGAGCCGGCTCTCGATCCGCGACGCGGGCGTCCCGAGAAGATCGCGCGCGCCGAACACCTGCTCCGGCGTCGTGATGTCGTCGGCCTCGCCGGCGAGCAGATAGACCGGGCACGCGACGTCCTTCAGGTCGAGCGTGCGCCCGAGCGCGACGAACGTACCTTTCGCGAGCCGGTTCTCCTTGAAGATCTGCACGATCGCCTGCAGGTACCAGCGTCCCGGCAGGTCGATCGGGCTTTCGTACCAGTTCGCGAACACCTCGCGCTTGCGCAGGTATTCCGGATCGTCGAGATGCTCGTACAGGTCGATGTGCTCGGCGAGATAGTGCTGGTCGGGATGCATGTTCTTCCAGCCGCGCAGCATGAAGCGCCCACGCATCAGCCCGCCGCCCATCGCGACGAGTTCGTCGTAGAACGCCGTCGGATACGTGTGCACCATCCGCTTGATCGGGCCGTCGCCCGCGTCGGTGTCGATCGGCGAGCCCGCCAGCACGAGGCTCGCGACCTTGTGCGGGAAACGTGCCGCATACATCGCCGACATCCAGCCGCCCTGGCACAGCCCGACGAGATTCACGCGGCCGCCGAGTTCGTCGACGCACACGTTCAGCTCGGCCAGATACTGGTCGATCTCGAGGTCCTTCATGTCCTCGGTGGCCGAGCGCCAGTCGGTCAGGTACACACGCGTCACGCCGTGCTCGCGCAGCGTCTGCATCAGGCTCTGCCCCGGCTGGTAGTCGGCGATCATCGCGCTGTGTCCCGCGTACGGCGCATCGACGATCGTCGGCAGCCCGTGCGCCGGCGCGGCCGAATAATCGCGAAACGTCATCGTCCGCAGTTCCAGCAACGGCCGGTTCGGCGATGCCAGCGCCGGATGTGCTTCGAAATGGAGCTTCTCCTCTTCCGCGAGAAAGCGCAGATTGCGCGCCGCGATCTCGGCGCCGGCCGCGAACATCGCCGTGGCGGCAGCCATCGGCCAGAAAATCGGCAGCGCGGGGGCGCTGACGGCGGGAGAAGGCGTGTCGCGTGCTGTCATCGAAGGTCTCACCGGGTCGGATACGGCGTGGAGGGAATCGCGTCGTCCAGCACGCGGCGCGTGTGGCGCGCGATCATCAGGTTCTCGTCGGTCGGGATCACGCGCACCGTCACGCGCGACGCGTCGCTCGAAATCACCGGCAGGCCGGCCGCGTTCGCCGCGTCGTCGAGCACGATGCCGAGCCACGCCGCGCGGCGGCAGATCCGTTCACGCACGCGCGGCGCGTGCTCGCCGATGCCCGCCGTGAACACGAGCGTGTCGAGACCGCCGAGCACGCCGGCCAGTGCGGCGAGTTCGCGGGCCGCGCGATAGGCGAACAGCTCGACCGCATGCGCGGCCGACGGTGCGTCGCTCGCGAGCAGCGTGCGCATGTCGCTCGACACGCCCGACACGCCCAGCAAGCCCGATTCGGCATAGATCAGATGCTCGACCTCGTCGAGCGAGCGGCCCGTGTGACGCTGCAGGTACAGGATCACGCCGGGGTCCAGCGCGCCCGTGCGCGTGCCCATCGGCAGCCCGTCGACTGCCGTGAACCCCATCGTCGTCGCGACGCTGCGGCCGTTCGCGAGCGCACACAGGCTTGCGCCGTTACCGAGGTGCGCGACCACCGTCCGGTGCTGCATCCACGACGGATCGAGGGCCGCGAGCGCCGTCGCGATGTACTCGTACGACAGCCCGTGAAACCCGTAGCGCACGATGCCCTGCTCGGTCAGCGCGCGCGGCAACGCGAACTCCCGTTCGAGCGCCGGCACCGTCGCATGGAACGCGGTGTCGAAACACGCGACCTGCGGCAGGTTCGGCGCAACCGCGGCAACCGCGCGAATCGCGTCGACGTGGTGCGGCTGGTGCAGCGGCGCGAGCGGTGCAAGCGACGCGATCGCATCGAGCACGCGCGCATCGATCCGCACCGGCGCGGTGAAATACGGGCCGCCATGCACGACGCGGTGCCCGACGCCGTCGAACGCGGCCTCCCGCCCGACGTGCGCGGCGAACCATGCGTGCAGCGCCTCGATCGCGCCTTGATGCCCCGGTCGCGCGACGGCGCTGTCGGCGAGCGTCGCGCCCTCTGCATCGGTCACGAACAGATGCGGGGTGTCATGCAGGTTCTCGACCTGCCCGTGCAGGCCCGCATCGAGCGAACGATCCTCTCGCGTGTCGTAGACCGAAAACTTGAGGCTCGACGAGCCGGCGTTGAGCACCAGGACAGGATGTCGCATCGCGGCCCCGTCAGTGTGCGTCGGCCGCAATCGCCGCGGCGGTCACGGGCGTCGCCGTGGCACGCGCCGCCGCCGCGACGAGCGCCGCGACCGCGCAGCTCGCCAGGCGCGTGCGTTCGCTGTCCGCGCGACTCGTCAGGATCACCGGCACGCGCGCGCCGAGCACGATGCCGGCCGCATCGGCATTCGCGAGGAACGTCAGCTCTTTCGCGAGCATGTTGCCGGCCTCGAGGTCGGGCACGAGCAGGATGTCCGCATCGCCCGCGACCGCGGAATCGAGATGCTTGAGCCGCGCCGCTTCCGGGCTGATCGCGTTGTCGAGCGCGAGCGGCCCGTCGAGCAACGCGCCGGTGATCTGGCCGCGCTCGGCCATCTTGCACAGCGCGGCCGCGTCGAGCGTCGACGGCAGCTTCGAGCTGACCGTCTCGACCGCCGACAGGATCGCCACCTTCGGCCGGGCGATGCCGAGCGCATGCGCGAGATCGATCGCGTTCTGCGCGATGTCGGCCTTCTGTTCGAGCGTCGGACGGATATTGACGGCCGCGTCGGTGATGAACAGCGGCTTGGGGTAAGTCGGCACGTCCATGACGAACACGTGGCTCAGGCGCCGCCCGGTGCGCAACCCTGTGTCGGCGCGCACCACCTCCGCCAGCAACTCGTCGGTGTGCAGGCTGCCCTTCATCAGCGCCTGCGCGTCGCCCGCGCGCACCAGCTCGACCGCGCGTGCCGCCGATGCATGACTGTGCGGCGCATCCACGAGCCGATAGCCGGACAGGTCGACACCGAGCGTCGCGGCGAGCATCGTGATGCGCGCCACCGGGCCGACCAGCACGGGCACGACGATACCGGCCCGCGCGGCGGCAGCCGCCGCGTGCAGCGAGACCTCGTCGCAGGGATGCGCGACCGCGACCGTCACCGGGCGCAATGCGCGGCAACGCGCAATCAGCGCTTCGTATTTCTGATGCGTGCGCAACTCGGTCATCGACTGCCCCTTCGCCAGGATCACGTGAACGGATTCTGGTGCGGGACCGGGCGACGTCGTTTGATTTCCGTCAATCGTTTCAGGTGAAGTCCCGATAGCATGAAGCCGCACGATGACATCCGGATGGCCGCGACGCCCACCCCTGACATGCACATACGCGAAATCCGCTCGAAGATCGCCAGTACCTCGTCCACGCGCAAGATCACCAAGGCGATGGAAATGATGGCGCGCACCAAGATGGCGAGCGCGCAGCGACGTGCGCGGGAGTTCCGTCCGTACGCGGCACGTATCGGCGCGATGGCGGAGCGCGTGCTGCGCGACCGTCCCGACCATGTGTCGGCACTGATGGCGCGGCGCGATACCGTGCGCCGCGTCGGCCTGATCGTCGTCACCACCGATCGCGGGCTGTGCGGCCCGCTCAATGCGCGGCTGCTCGTCGAATGCGTGGATGCGCTCGAACGCTGGGACCGGGCCGGCGTCGCGTGCGAACTGAGCGTGATCGGCGCGCGCGGCCTCGCGCCGCTCGTGCGCCATGGCGCGACCATCGCCGCACGTGCGAGCGGCCTGGCCGCCGAGCCGCACTTCGAGCAGTTGCTCGGGGCGCTGCTCGTGCCGCTGACCGCGTTCGTCAACGGCGAGCTCGACGAAGTGCACGTCGCATACAACCGGCTGACGAGCCCGCTCGCGTACGAGCCGCGCATCGATGCGATGCTGCCGATCATCGGGCTCGACACCGGGGCCGACGCGCCGACCGATGGCGCGCCCGCGTCCGACTATCTGTACGAGCCCGCGCCCAAACCGGCGGTCGATACGTTGCTGCTGCGCTACGTCGAGGCGACGCTCTATCAGGCCGTCGTCGAGAACTACGCGTGCGAGCAATGCGCGCGGATGTTCAGCATGCAGACCGCGACGGACAACGCCGACCGCGTGCTCCGCGAACTGCGGCACCTGTACCAGAAGACGCGACAGGCGCAGATCACCACCGAGCTGTGCGAAATCGTCGCCGGCGCGGCGGCGGTCTGAAGGAGTCCGCATGAAGACGTCGATGAAACTCGACATCGTGAGCGTGGAAGCGGTGCTGTATGCCGGCGACGCGCATTTCGTCGTCGTGCCGGGGGAAAGCGGAGAGTTGGGGATCTACCCGCACCACGCGCCGCTACTCACGCGAATCAGGCCCGGCGTCGTGACGCTCGTCGATGCGCCGACCGGCGAGCATCGCCGCCTCCTCGTCGCGGGCGGCGTGCTGGAGGTCAGCCGTGACGGCGTGACGCTGATCGCCGATCACGCACTGCGCACGCCGGAACTCGACGAGCTGCGCGCACGCGAAGCGCGGCATGCGGCCGACGACTGGCGCCAGCGCTACGCGCACGAAAACCGGCGCGCGTTCGATTTCGCGTCGGCCCGCGCGGAATTGATGGAGGAAATCCGGCGCTTCTTTGCGATGGCGCTGCGGCAACAAACGCCGCACGACAAGCCGGGCAGCGCCGGCTAGCCGCGGCTCCGGTGCCGCCCGCTCAGTCGCGCAGCTTGCGAAAACGCGGCGTGCCGTCTTCGAGATTGCCGTTGAACATCGCTTCCGGCCGCACCCACAGCCCGCGCGCATGCGGCCACAGATGCTCGTAGACGACTACCGATTCCTCGGTTTCGGAATGGCGGGCAACGCCGATGTAGCGGTACAGGCCGCCCTTGTAGTGGCGGTGCGTCGCGAGCTGTTCGGCTTCCTGTTCGGTCATGGTGTGCTTCTCTTCGGCAAAAACGGAAAGCGCGTATTGTATGCGCTGCGCCGCGCGTCAGCGTTTCGTGTAGATGTCGGGGCGGCGGATCTCCATCAGCCGCTCGGGGTTCGCGGGCGGACCGAAACCGACCGGCCGGTACAGCGCGTGCGCGTCGGTCGTCGCGAGCATGATGCGGCGCAGGCTCTGCACCATTTCCTGCGCGAATATATGGTCGATCAGCGCGCGGCCGTAGCCGTTGCCGCGTTCGGCCGGCAACACGAACACGTCGCACAGGTACGCGAACGTCGCGTGATCGGTGACGAGCCGCGCGAACCCGACGAGCCGGTCGCCGACATACGCGCCGAAGCACAGCGAACCCTCGATCGCCCGCTCGACCACGTCGCGCGGGATGCCCTGCGACCAGTACGCGTCGCGATGCAGGAAGTCGAAGATCGCGTCGATGTCGAGTTCGCGCTTGTCGGTGGAAAATCTCAGCGTGGCGGGGGTGGCTGCGGGCACGTCTGTTCTCCGGTTCGAGGGGCGGAAAGCGGAGCATCGACGATACCGCGCCGCGGGGTGCGGGACAAGGGTATGGCCGAGCCGCCGCGGGAAAACAGATGCGCGTCGTCCTGCCGCACGGCGCCTCGAGACCTGTACAACATTCCGTACATATATTCGAATAGTGCTATACTTGTACCGTTAAATGTACAAGTGAGGCACCCCATGCGCACGATTCATTTTTCGGATGCCCGCGGCAATCTGAAGACCGTCATCGACCAGGTCGTCGACGATGCGGACGTGACGCTCATTACGCGCCGCGATGCACCGAACGCCGTCATCATGTCGCAGGACTATTACGACAGCCTGATGGAGACGGTTCACCTGCTGCGCTCGCCAGCCAACGTCGCTCATCTCGAACGTTCGATCGCGCAACTGCGCAAGGGCAAGGCGAAAGAACACAAGCTCGCCGAGGATGATGAATGAGCGTACGTCGCGTGCTCTTTACTTCCGACGCATGGGATGACCATGTCTACTGGCAAGGACAGGATCGCAAGACGCTCAAGCGCATCAACCAGCTCATTCGCGAAACCCAGCGCACGCCGTTCGAAGGCATCGGCAAGCCGGAGCCGTTGAAAGCCAATCTCTCCGGCTTCTGGTCGCGCCGTATCGACGATACGAACCGCCTGGTCTACGAGGCTGACGACCTTCAACTCAGCATCGTGTCCTGCCGCTACCATTACGAGTAGCACGGCCGCCAACCAATCTCGCCACGTTCCGCCTCGCATGCGTCCCCCGATGACCTACCGCCTCATCGCCTTCGACTTCGACGGCACGCTCGCCGATTCGCTCGACAGCTTTCTCGCCGCGCTGTCGGAAGCGTCGCGCCTGCACGGCTTTCGCGACGCGACGCCCGAACTGCGCCCTGCGCTGCGCGGCATGTCGGCGCGCGACATCATCCGCGCGCTCGACGTGCCGATGTGGAAAGTGCCGCGCGTGACGATCGACATGCGCCGCCTGATGCGGCCGCGCATCGCGAACGTGCGGCTCTTTCCCGGCGTCGACGAAACGTTCGACGCGCTCGCCGCGCGCGGCATCCGCATCGCGATCGCCACGTCGAACACCGAGGAGATCGTGCGCGACCGGCTCGGCCCGCGCGCCGGCGCACGCGTCGACCATTTCGCCTGCGGCATTCCGCTGTTCGGCAAGGCGCGCCGTCTGCGCGCGCTCGTTCACGAGGCCGGTGTGCGCGCCGACGAAGTGCTGTACGTCGGCGACGAAATCCGCGATGCCGACGCGGCACGGCGCGCGCGTATCGCCTTCCAGGGCGTCGCGTGGGGTTACACGGCGCCCGACGCGTTGCAGGCACATTGCGCGACGCCGTTGCTGCCGCGCCTCGATGCGCTGCTCGATCGCGTGTAACGCTGTCACGCACGCCGCGCGCACACGCGGCCCGCGCGCCCGACGCTCCGCCAACGCAACCGCCGCGACGCCATCACGTCGATGATGCCGATGACACGCACCTGCATCTCATGCATTGCATGCGCCACGTGCGCGCAAAAATTGCCGCCGCCGCACGCGCATCAGGTACGCACTACCGGCCTGCGCGCGTGCCCATCGATTCGTCTTACCAACCGTTACACAAGCCACAGCACGGTTGCACCTGCTACCCGACCGCTCTCCTAGAATCAGTCGGGCCGGAAAACACTTCGAACGCCGCCGCGGCAGAGCGGCAGTCGAATCCGGCCCGGGCGCGCCCGGTCTCTCGCACAGCGACGGATCACACGATCCGTTTTTCAACCAGAGCCCCGATCGAAAGGAGGTCCCATGAACCGCTTTCCCCCCATTTCGCGCCTTGCCTTGTCTGCCGCCGGCCTGCTTCTCGTCGCCGTGACGGCGACCGCGCAAACCGCGCAACCGGCACCCGCGGCATCCGCCGCGCAGGCCGCGACCGCGACGCGCATCCACGAAGCCGACCAGACCTTCATCACGGACGGCACGAAGACCGTGTCGACCCAGCACGACGCCGCGCGCATCGCCGATTCGCGCACGTCGGACAGCCAGGTCAAGGCGTTCGCGCAACGCGTGTCGACCGACGACGCGAAGATCATCCAGGCGATGCGCGCGGCGAGCCCGCGCGGCGTCGACGTACCGGCCAACGACCCGGACACGACCGTGCTGAACAGCATCAAGAGCCTGCGCGGCGCCGAGTTCGACAAGGCGTACATCGAACAGGTCGCGCTCGCCGGCCAGCAGAAGACGATCTCGGCATTCCAGGCCGAAATCGCATCGGGCCGCGACACCAAGCTGAAGGAAGTCGCACGCCAGGCGCTGCCGATCCTGCAGGCGCACTACGCGGACGCGCAGAAGCTCGCGCAGCGTCACCACCTCGCATCGGCGCAGTAACGCGATGCAGCGCCGCGCCTCGCGCGCGGCGCACCGTTCCCCCGTCGTCGCGCTGCCGCCTCCCCTGCCGGTGGCGCGACGCACGTCCAACATTCAACGTTCAACGTCCCGCGTCACACGTTACGTCGCCAGCTTCGCCTCGAGTCGCGCACGCACGTCCGGCCATTCGTCGTCGATGATGCTGAAGCGCACCGAGTTGCGCTTGCGGCCATCCGGCATGATCCGTTCGTGACGCACGATGCCCTCCTGTTTCGCACCGAGCCGCAGAATCGCCGCGCGCGATTTCTCGTTCAGCTCGTCCGTCGTGAACTGCACGCGCACGCATCGCAGCGTGTCGAACGCATAAGCCAGCAGCAACCACTTCGCTTCGGTATTCGCGCGCGTACGCTGCGCCGATTCGCTCAGCCACGTATGACCGATCTCCAGCTTGCGATTCCCGCGATCGATCTTCCAGAAGCGCGTGCTGCCGATGGCGCGGCCCGACGCGCGATCGACGATCACGAACGGCATCACGGTGCCGGCCGCGCGCCCCTGCAACGCCGTATCGATGTACGCGTCGACCGTCTGCGCGCCCGGCACGACCGTGACCTTCAGGTTCCACAACTCGCCGTCGGCGGCAGCGTCCAGCAGCGCCTGCCGGTCGGATGCGGCGAGCGGGCGCAGAACGACACGTTCGCCGGTGAGGGTCGGTTGTTCGAGGAAAGACGATGCGTCGGTCATGACGGGATTTCCGGAAAATGACGGTGATGGCGGTGAAACACCCATCATACGGCGGCGCCGCTAGCCGAGGTGTGCGGCGAGCCGGCGGCGGATCGCCTTCGCTTCGCCGCGCAGCGCATCGGCGAACGCGTCGACGAGCAGGCTCTTCGGCCGGTGCTCGGGCACGATCACGCTGACCCGGTACGGAAACGACCGCGTCAGCGGCCGCACGTGCAGGCCGCGGCCGACGAAATCGAGCGCCGTGAGCGGATTGACGATCGCAGCCCCGAGCCCCTGCCGCACGAACGCGCACACCGAGACGGCCGACGGCGTGTCGACCACCGAGCGCGGCGCGACGCCGAGTTGCGCGAATGCCTCGTCGATCATGATGCGGTACGGATCGTTCAGCGACAGACTCACGAACGGGCGGTCGACGAGATCCAGCAGGTCGATCGCGTCCTGCGCGAGCAGCGGATGGCCGTCGGGCAGCACGCACACTTCATCGACTTCGAGCAGCGGCGTGAGCACCGTGCCGGCCGGCGCGACATCGTGCTCGGTCAGCCCGAGGTCGTAGCGTTGGGCGGTCAACCACTCCTCGAGCACCGGCGACTCCTGCGTCGCGACCGACACGCTGACGCCCGCATGCGCATCGTGAAAGCGCCGGCACGCACCGGGGAGGATCGCGTGCGAGAACGCCGGCAGCGCGATCACCGACAGTTGCCCGTCGCGAAACTCGCGCAGGCGTGCAGCCGTCGCCGCGACGCGTTCGAGCCCCACATACGCGAGCCGCACGTCGTCGAACAGCGTGAGCGCGGCCATCGTCGGGCGCAGTCGGCCGTGCGCGCGTTCGAACAGCGCAAAGCCGACGACCTGCTCCATCCGCGCCAGTTCGCGGCTGATGGTCGGCTGCGACGTGTACAGCATCTCGGCCGCGCGCGTCGTGCTGCCGGTGACCATCAGCGCGCGGAACACCTCGATATGACGGTGCGTCAGCATGATCGTATATATCAGAAATGAATCGAATGAAGATAAACAGGCATTTTACTGGATAACCAATCGGGCGCATCATCGCGCTATCCGTTCATTCGATCCGATTCATCCACCATGTCCCTCGATTCCCGCCAGCTCGCGGCCCTCGCGCAGCAATACGGCACCCCGCTGTGGGTGTACGACGCCGACGTCATCCGCGACCGCATTGCCCAACTTCGCCAGTTCGACGTGATCCGTTATGCGCAGAAGGCGAACTCGAACGTCCATATCCTGAAGCTGATGCGCGACGAAGGCGCGTGCGTCGACGCCGTGTCGCTCGGCGAGATCGAGCGCAGCCTCGCGGCCGGGTTCAGTCCCGCAGGCGAACCGGAAGGCGTCGTGTTCACGGCCGACCTGATCGACCGCCCGACACTCGCGGCGGTGCTCAAGCATGGCGTGACCGTGAACGCCGGTTCGCTCGACATGCTCGCGCGCATCGGCGAGCACGCGCCCGGCCACCGCGTGTGGCTGCGCGTCAACCCCGGGTTCGGCCACGGCCACAGCAACAAGACCAACACCGGCGGCCCGCAGAGCAAGCATGGCATCTGGATCGACGACGTCCCGCGCGCGATCGAGATCGTGCGCCAGTACGGGCTGAAGCTGGTCGGCATCCATATGCACATCGGTTCGGGCGTCGACTACGGCCACCTGTCGCAGGTATGCGATGCGATGGTCGACCTCGTCACGTCGCTCGGCCACGACATCGACGCGATTTCGGCCGGCGGCGGCCTGTCGATCCCGTATCGCGACGGCGAGCTGCGCGTCGACGTCGGTCACTACTTCAGCCAGTGGGACGCCGCGCGCAAGCGGATCGAACGGCATCTCGGCCACCCGGTGCGCATCGAGATCGAACCGGGCCGCTTCCTCGTCGCCGAAGCCGGCACGCTCGTCACCGAGGTGCAGGCCGTCAACCGTCGGCCGAAGCACGATTTCGTGCTGATCGACGCCGGCTTCAACGACCTGATGCGCCCGTCGATGTACGGCAGCTATCACGCGGTGTCGGTGCACGCGCACGATGGCGGGCTGCCCGCCGACCGGCCGCTCGTCGACCTCGCGATCGCCGGGCCGCTGTGCGAATCGGGCGACGTGTTCACGCAGGATGCCGGCGGCGTGGTCACGCACCGCAAGCTCGCGCAGCCGCAGATCGGCGATCTGCTGTTCCTGCACGACGCGGGCGCGTACGGCGCGTCGATGTCGTCGAACTACAACAGCCGGCCGCTCGCGCCGGAGGTGCTGGTCGATCGCGGCACGCCGCGGTTGATCCGCCGCCGGCAGACGATCGGCGAACTGCTCGCGCTCGAAACGTTCGAGTAACGCCCGCCCGGCGTGACGAACGCCAACGGCCAGGCTTGCCGCTACCGGCAGTCTGGCCGTTTTGCCTTGGGCCGCGTCATCGGGTGCAGGATCGAGCGCACGTCGCGATCACGCGTATCGGCGGCAACCGGCTTGCCGCCAGCCTCGCACCGGAGGGCGTCGGCCTGATACGCGACACACCGCTGCCCCTGCGTCACCCTGCGCGCTGCACGGGCGCCATCTTCGAGAAATACTTCGCGCCCGCCACGCAGCCGACCACCACGACCGTCACGACGACCATCGACGGCGGCACCGTCTCATGCAGCAGCCCGGCCGCGAGCAGGAAGCCGAAGAACGGCTGCAGCAGCTGCAACTGGCCAACGCCCGCGATTCCGCCGAGCGCCAGCCCGCGATACCAGAACACGAAGCCGATCAACATGCTGAACAGCGACACGTACGCGAGCCCCCACAGCGCGGCGGCGTCGACGCCGTCGAACGACGCGGGCCAGGTCAGCCATGTGAGCGGCAGCATCAGCGGCAGCGACAGCACGAGCGCCCACGAGATCACCTGCCAGCCGCCGAGCTGGCGCGACAGGCGCGCGCCTTCCGCATAACCGAGCCCGCATGCAACGATCGCGGCCAGCATCAGCGCATCGCCGACCACGGACGCCTGCCCGCCGTTGCGCAGCGCGAACGCGGCCACCGCGCCGCTGCCGACGATCGAGAAGATCCAGAACGGCAACCGCGGCCGTTCGCCGCCGCGCCACACGCCGAACAGTGCAGTCGCGAGCGGCAGCAGCCCGACGAACACGATCGCATGCGCCGACGTCACGTGCTTCAGCGCCAGCGCCGTCAACAACGGGAAACCGACCACCACACCGAGCGCGACGATGGCCAGCGACACGGCCTCGGCGCGCGACGGCCGCTTCTGCTTCAGCACGACGAGCAGCAACAGGCCGAGCGCGCCGGCGATCGTCGCGCGGGCGAACGTGAGGAACAGCGGGTCGAGCCCTTGCACCGCGACCCGCGTCGCGGGCAGCGAGCCACTGAAGATGATCACGCCCAGCAAGCCGCTGAGCCATCCGTCGGTCGTCTTTTGCACGGTCAATCCTGAATGGAAAGTGGATGACCGATGATCCGCCGCCGGCGAAACCGGCGTAAGCTACAGCCCAATACAATCCAGACAAACTGTACTGGACAACCCGCCGTACAGTTCATCGTTCGCCATGCGCCATTCCGCCCCGATTCCCGCCCCACCCGCGCCGTCGCGCACGCGCGTGGAAACCGTCATGGATACGTTGCGCGCGCGGATCGCGAGCCGCGCGCTGATGCCCGGCGCGCGCGTGCCGTCGATCCGGATGATGGCCGACGCGCTCGGCGTGTCGAAATCGACGGTCGTCGACGCGTACGAGCGGCTCGCGAGCGAAGGCGTGCTCGTCGCCCGGCGCGGTTCGGGCTTCTACGTGTCGGGCCACGCACCGCCGCTCGCGCTCGCCGAATTGGGCCCGCGCCTCGATCGCGAGCTCGATCCGCTGTGGCTGTCGCGCCAGTCGCTCGAAGCGGCGCCGACGTCGGTGAAGCCCGGCTGCGGATGGTTGCCGTCGTCGTGGCTGCCCGACGAAAGCCTGCGTCGCGCGCTGCGCGCCGTGTCGCGCGACGAAGCCGATGCGCTGACCGATTACGCGACGCCGCTCGGCCTGCCCGCGCTGCGCCAGCAGCTCGCGTGGCGACTCGCGCAGCACGGTGTCCACGCGGAACCCGCACAGATCATGCTGACCGACGGCGGCACGCACGCGCTCGACCTCGTGTGCCGCCTGCTGCTGGAGCCCGGCGATACCGTCGTGCTCGACGACCCTTGCTACTTCAACTTCCAGGCGCTGCTGCGCGCGCACCGTGCACGGATCGTCAGCGTACCGTTCACGCCGAACGGTCCCGATCTCGTGCGCTTCGAGCAAGTACTCGCCGAGCACCGGCCGCGCCTGTACATCACCAACGCCGCGCTGCACAACCCGACCGGCGCGACGCTCGCGCCGCCCGTCGCGCACCGGCTGCTGACGCTCGCGGCCGAGCATGGGCTGCTGATCGTCGAGGACGACATCTTCGCGGATTTCGAGAGCACGCCTGCGCCGCGCCTCGCGGCGTTCGACGGGCTGTCGCGCGTCGTGTCGATCGGCAGCTTCTCGAAGACGCTGTCGGCCGCGATCCGCTGCGGCTATATCGCCGCGCGCCCGGAATGGATCGACGCGCTCGTCGACCTGAAGCTCGCGACGTCGTTCGGCAATGCGCAGATCGGCGCGAACGTCGTGCATCGGCTGCTGATCGACGGCACGTACCGGCGCCATCTCGACAGCCTGCGCGCGCGTCTCGCCGATGCGATGGGCGAAACGATCCGGCGTCTCGCGCGGGCGGGGCTCGCGATCTGGACGGAGCCGCGCGGCGGGTTGTTCGTGTGGGCGGAGTTGCCGAACGGGCTCGACGCCGCACGCGTCGCACGCCATGCGCTGGACCACGACGTCGTGCTCGCCCCCGGCAATGTGTTCAGCGCGTCGCGCAGCGCGACGTCGTACCTGCGCTTCAACGTGTCGCGCTGCAAGGGGCCGGCGGTGTTCGATGCGCTGGCGCGGGCGATGGAGGCGACGCGGGTGGGGGAGCGCGGCGGTGCGCCGGCAGATGCCGGCAGCCCGCTGCTGACCGGCAAGTGAAGCGAGCCGGCTGCACAGCGGCGGGATGCCCCGCCGCCTGCGTCACACCTCCCCCGCATGCGCCCTCGCCCTGACCTCGGCGAACGACGTATCGACGAGCAGGCGCCCCGTGTCGAACACCGTCTCGAGCGCCTCGCCCCATTCGCCTTCCAGCGCACGATCGTCCCACGCAACCGGCAGCGTCACCGTCCGATACTCGCCGGTGCGCCAATTGCGCAGCAGCGTCAACCGCCCCTGCTTCGAACGCTTGCCCTGATCGGTGACCGGATTCTTGCGGACGTCGTGCCACAAGTCGCCGCGCCGGATCGCCGAACACTTCATCGCGAAGCGCTGCGTATCGCGGTTCACCCGCTGCAACAACGCACCACCCATGCCGAACACCACGTTGCCGGCCGCATAGCCCGCCTCGTCGAGCGCGACGAGGATCGCTTCGATCGACTGCTCGTCGACCCCGTCCCCCTGGATCACGCGCACACGATTCAATACGCGCCGCCCCTTGCCGTTCACCGTCGAACCGAACGACGCATCGAGCGCCCGCACGGTCTGCAGCACGATCGTCACCGGGTCGCCGGAATCGGGGCGCACGACGAGCGTCGCGCCCGAATCGATCACCGCCTGCCGGAGTTCGCCGCCCCACAGATCGAGCGCGGCGAACAGATCGTAGGAGTCCGACACGACCGATACGATCGCGCCCGGCAACCCGAAGCGTTTGATCATGTTGCGGTATGCATCGGCCTCGCCTTCGCGCCCCCACGACGTGATCGTGCTGTGCTCGGCCGCCGGCACCGAGTACGCGGCCATCGGCTCGCGATAGAAGCGGTTCGCGGCCAGCACGCCGAGCACCGTGTCCGAGCCCATGAAGCTCACGAGGTGCGCGGCGCCGCCGATCGCGGCCGATTCCGCGCTCGACACGCCGCGTGCGCCGAAGTCGTGCAGCTTGAACGGCAATTGCGCGAGATCGTCGTCGGTCCGTTCGAGGAAACGGCGAATCGTTTGACGAAGATGCCAGCTCCGGGTCGCTACCGTCACCGGATACCAAATGCGCAACAGCATCGTCTCGAGATACGACGCGAGCCAGAACACCTGCGGATCGTCGCATTCGACCGTCACCAGTACGTTGTGCACTGGCACGATCGAGCCTTCCGGCACCGCTCGGATCTTCACCGGCAGGTAGCCATCGTAGTGCTCGACGATATGACGCCATCCTGCTTCGTTGAACGGCTCGCCGTGCACGGTGAAGAAATCGCGCGCGTCGTCGATCATCGCGTGCGTCACGGGCTTGCACAGATACTCCTTCAGCAGCATCTGCAGGCCGAAGAACAGCGTGCGGTCGTAGCGGCCGCCGCGCGATTCGACGTACGAGAACATCGCCGATGCGTCCGGCGGATACTGCAGGAAGTGGGAAGCCTTGTACGAATCCGTGTTGAGAATCGGATTGGCGAGAACCGCGGCAAAGCCGCCGGGATCGTTTTGCATGGCTAGAGCTCCTCTAGGCCGTTGAAGTGCCGCCGCGTCTGTCGCGGCGGACCGGATGCGGGGAATCAGCGCGTCACAGCTTCCCCAGGAAGTGATACGCGATGTCGAAGTGATCCTCGAACATCACGTTGCGCATCTGCGCGAATTCGTTGAGCGGGACCCAGCGCGCCTTGTCGGCGTCGTCGCTGCCCTTCACGCGCGGCAACTCGCCGGTCGGGAAGTTGAACAGGCACGCATGCGTGATCGTGCGGCCGCGCAGCGAACGCGTCGGGTGATCGAACACCTGGCGATCCTTGATCGAGCCGCGCAGCACGGGCTCCGGCAGCTTGAGGCCGGTTTCCTCGCGCAGCTCGCGGATGCACGCCGCATCGAGCCGCTCGTCCTGGTTCACGAAGCCGCCCGGCAGCGCCCACAGGCCGCGGCCCGGTTCGCTGCGGCGGCGCACGAGCAGGATATGCCCCGAATGCACGACCACCGCGTCGACCGTCACGAACGTGACCGGATACGGCGCGGCCGCCCACGCCTTGCGATACGCGGCGATGAATTCGGCTTCCGACTTCAGTTGCGCGAATTCCGGCTGCGTGCGAAAACGCTCGAGCCAGCCGAACACGGGTTCCGGCACGGCCCACTGCACGAAGCTGTTGGTGCGTTCGGCGAAATACTGGTCGCGGATCTCGGTGGCGGAAATGTCTTCCGTCGCGTCGACGTCGACGAGCTCCCATTGCGGGAACATCCGCAGGTAATACGACGTGGCGTCCTTCTCGTGGCCGATCAACCCGACCTTGCGTTGCGCGACGTCGCCGAGCGCGACGGCCACCGCATCCTGCACCCAGCGCACCCAGTCGCCGTCGTTGTAGGTCGAATCCTGCAGCGGGGCGATCGTCACGCGATCGCGCTCGGACGCGTCCAGCAACGAAGCCAGCATCTGGCGGCGCTCGTCGAACGAGAACGGGTCCTTGATGGTGCGGGGCTTGTCGGTCGACCCGATCAGCACGCACACGCGTTCGGCCCGACTCAGTGCCGACTTCAGCACGTTCAGGTGACCACGATGCGGAGGCTGGAAACGACCAATGAAAACGAGCGCGTCGAAGCGCCGGTTCTGTTGCGTACTCATGAGGCTCCCTCAAGAGATTGAAACGCTCCGGGTCTGTCCCGAAGGGTTGGGATAAATCCTAGGGGAATTCCCGAGATGCGTCAATCGCGCTCGTTCGAGCGCATGCTCGACTTGACGAAGTCTGACGAAACACAGGTTATTGGCGCGGTACACTCGATTTCATGCCAATCCGCGCGCCCACCCTCATGAGGATCTCAGTCAGCCGGACCGTCGGCGTCGACCGCAGGCGCCTGTTCACGTGGTCGCAGGACTACGGACGGCGGCTCGTGTGGGACAACTTCCTCAGCGACGCCTATCTGCTCGACGGCACGACCGCCGATGTCGGCGTCGACGCGTTCTGCCGCAGCCAGTCGGGCGCGACGATGGTGTCGCGCTACATTTCATACCGTCCGCCGCAGGTCGCCGCCGTCGAAATGGTCGAAGGCCCGAAGGTGCTCCAACGCTTCAGCGGCAGCTGGAACTTCGTCGAGCACACGCCCGGGTCGACCGAGGTGAAGTTCACGTACCACTTTCGCGCGCAGCCGTCGTGGCTGCGCTGGCTGCTCGAACCGCTGATCGGCGCGTTCTATCTCGTGCAGACGCGCCGGCGTCTCGATTCGTTCAAGCGCTGGGCCGAAGCCGAAGCGCTGCCGCGCTGACCGGTATGCGCCGGCGGCCGCGCCGCCCGCTATTTGCCGGATTCACCGAGCCGGGGAAACGACCGGCGGCCGCCATCCCGACGACCCGCCGTGGCCGATGCACGGCACGCGGCATCCTGGCTCATGCCAGCGCACTGCCGCGCGCCACCTGCTGCCGAACCTGCGCATGCGTGCCGAGCGCCGCCGCGATCGCATCGACTGCATCGGCCGCGCGCGCCGCGCCGCACATGAACGCATCGACGGCCGCGAAGCGATGCTCGGGCCACGTATGGATCGTGATGTGCGACTCCGCCAGCAGTACGACACCCGTCACGCCATGCTCGCCGCCGAAATGATGGAAGTGCGCGCCGATCACGCGCGCGCCGGCCCGTTGCGCCGCATCGGTGAGGATCGCTTCGAGCCGCGCGGCGTCGCGCAGCAGCGCCGCATCGATGCCCGCCAGGTCGGCCAGCACGTGCGAGCCGAGCGTCGCGCACGGCGGCGCGATCCCGTCGCGCGCAGTCATTTGTGCGACCCGTACGACGAGTAACCGCTGCGCGCCGACGAGCTGCCCCACCCGCCGCCGCCCGAACCGCTGCCGCCGATCGATGCGCAGCTGAACAGCGTGACGACGATCAGGCCGTAGACGCCGTAGAGGATGTACCGGATCACGCGTTGCCCCCGTCCGACGCAAACCGCTTCCACAGCCATTCCGGCAGCCACAGCACCAGCAGGCCGACCAGCACGTAGACGGAGCGGCCGGTGAACGAGAACAGCGAACCGAGGTTGAAGATCACGAGCAGCGCGCTGAACATGAACGGCAGCGGCGCGAAACTGTGCGGCCCCTTGCTGCCGAACAGACCCATCGATTCGGTCGCGCCCGTGGCGGCCGTCGTGGCCGCGGCCAGCGCCGGCGTGCCGAAGCGTTCGGCGAGCGCGCCGCCCGACAGCGGTCGCGCACGCGACCAGACGATCTCCGCGTCACTGCGCTCGCGCGTCAGCTTGTCCTTCTGCCAGCCGTAGTCGATGATCGACGTGCGATCGCCCGCCTGCACGCGCCAGTTGAATGCCCCGACCACGTAGACGACCTCCGATTCGTATTCCTCACGCAGCCGGTAGGTCTTGCCGCCTTCGGTCACGTTGCCGGATTCGCTGCCGATCGTCGGCCAGTGGTCGAGCACCTGCACGCGTTCCCAGCGCCCTTCGCTCTGCACGAGCCACAGGAAACCGCGTTTCGGGTTCAGCAGCAGGTATTCGTCCCACGTCTCGTCGTCGCCCGGCACGCGGCAGCGCATCATGCCGATCACCGTGTACTTCACGCCGTCGAACGTGCCGATCGCGCCGAGTTCGAGCGCGCCCTTCACCGATTCGAGCTTGCGCCGGGCCGCGAACACGGTCTGCTGCTCGGCCGTGCACTGCACGCCCGCGTGGCAACTGCCGCACACGACGTAGTCGGCCACGTTCGGCGCATACGACAGCGGCGCGCCGCAGCTCGGGCACGCGAACGGCACCAGCTCCGCGCCGCGCTTCTCGCGCGTATCGTTTTCGATGTCGCGCAGCCCCGTGAACGCGAGCGCGTCGAATTCCAGCGCCTCGCCCGCGTAGACGGCCGGGCTGCCGCCGTTCGACCCGGCGTCGGAATAGTCGCAGGTCGCGAATGCATTGCCCGTGCGCAGGTCGGCGACGCGCGCCTCCCAGCCGGCATCGACGCGAAACGGCAGTTCGCCGTCACCGCCCGTGCAGCGCGCGGTACGCACGTCCGACACCAGATACGCGCGGCCGCCGTGGTCGATCCGCATGCCCGGTTCGAGCGTGTCGAATGCGGGCCACGCGCCGCCCGACGCATCGTCGGGTTCGCGCACCGTGATCGCGTACTGCCCCGACGCATCCGACAGCCAGCCGAACGCGCCGTCGTCGAACACGACGTACCACTCGCTCCACGCGCCGGCGTCGTAGGTCATCTGGATGCGGCCGAGCACCGTGAACGCGCGCTTGTCGTAGCGCCCGGCCGTGCCGATCTGGATCGGCGATGCATCGTCGAGCACCGTCGCCAGTTCGCCGATGCGCTCGACCTCGGTGCCGCGCTTGAGCAACGTACTACGGCAAAACGCGCAGACGGCCATCACCGCCGCGGCCGAGCGAAACTCGACCGGCGCGCCGCACTGGGGGCACGAGGTACGGAACATGCGTGCCGCTTACCGGGTGAGCTTCGCGAGGATCTCGGCCTTCGCGCGCGAATATTCGTCTTCGGTCACGAGGCCCTTGTCGAACAGTGCCTTCAGCTGCTCGAGCCGCTGCACGTAATCAGTGCTCTCGGCCGCTGCGGCGGCCACCGGCGCGGCAACGGGCGTGGGCGGTGCGGCCTGCGCCGGTTGCGCGGCGCCCGCGATCTGGCCAGCCATCGCCTGCCCGATCGCCGCACCCGCGGCGAGCCCCGCGCCGACCCCGGCGATGCCGCCCGGGTTCTGCGCGGCGAGCGGAATCGCCTGCGCGGTCTGGTATTGCGTGGCGCGCGCGAGATCGCCGGCCATCCCGGCACCGATCCGCAGGTCGAGCGCCTTTTGCAGCTTGGCCGGCAGCGACACGCTCTCGACCGCGAACGCGTCGAGCGCCAGCCCGTAACGCGTGAACACCGGCACCAATGCCTCGGCGACGCGCTGCGACAGCAGCGACTGGTTCGCGGCCATGTCGACGAACGGCACGTCGGCCGAGCCGAACGTCGTGCTCATCGCGGTGACGACCAGATTGCGCAGTTGCTGCTCGAGATCGTCGACCGTGTATGCCGCGCGCGTGCCGCTCACCTCGCGGTGGAACGCAGCCGCATCGACGATCCGATACGAATAGATACCGAACGCGCGCAGTTGCACGAAGCCGAATTCGCGGTCGCGGATCGTCACCGGCTGCGCGGTGCCCCAGCGCCGGCCCAGCTGCAGCCGCGTGCTGAAGAAATAGACGTCGGACTTGAAAGGCGACTGAAAGAATTTGTCCCAGTTCTTCAGGTTCGTGAGTACCGGCAGCGTGCGCGTTTCCAGCGTGTAGAGCCCCGGCTGGAACACGTCGGCGACCTTGCCCTCGTTGACGAAGATCGCGACCTGGGTTTCGCGCACGGTCAGCTTGCCGCCGTACTGGATTTCCTGGTCTTCCATCGGATAGCGCCAGGCCAGCACGCCGTCGGTGTCTTCCGTCCATTGCAGGACGTCGATGAACTGCTTGCGGATGAATGAACCCAGACTCATGTCGGTCTCCTCGAAACGCGTGGTGCGTCAGGTCAGGCAGGCGGCATTGATGATGCCGACGACGAGCGACGCGGTGCCCATCAGGCCGCCCATCGCGACGTTGCGATCCTCGATCGCATGATTCATGCCGGGCATCACGCGCGTCAGCACCGCATAGGTGATCAGTTGCACGATCATCGCGCCGACGGCCCAGATCACGACTTCGCCGAGCGTCGAGTTGTGCGCGATGCTGGATGCGAGCGTCAGGCAGAAACCGATCAATGCGCCGCCGAACGACAGCGTCGCGGCCGCGTTGCCGTCGCGGATCAGCGCCAGTTCGTCGAACGGGGTGACCTTCAGGTACACTGCCGCGAACACGAGAAGCAGCACGAACGCCGACAGTAAATGAACCGCATAAAGATAGGCACTATTCATTCTTTTCCTCGGATTTTGTGCTCGGTTCGCCGCCCCGTCGCCGGCCGGCCCGCACAGGGCCGCCAGACGAAAATCCGCGCCAGTATATCCACATTGCCGAACACTGCACAACGGATGCGCGATGCTGCATAAGCGTGCACTCGTCCTGTCGATTCTCGTGCTCGCGTCGTGCGGGCTCGGCTACGAACTGATCAGTAGCGCGCTGTCGAGCTATCTGCTCGGCGACTCGATCCTGCAGTTCTCGTCGGTGATCGGCTGCTACCTGTTCGCGATGGGAATCGGCTCGTGGCTCGCGAAGTTCGTCGAGGACGACGACGTGCTCGACCGCTTCGTCGACATCGAGCTGCTCGTCGGCCTGCTCGGCGGCGTGTCGGCAGCGCTCCTGTTCGTGGTGTTCGCATGGCTCGCCGCGCCGTTTCGCGCGGCGCTTTACGCACTGGTGCTCGCGCTCGGCCTGCTGATCGGGATGGAGATTCCGCTCGTGATGCGCGCGTTCCAGCAGCGGCGCCAGGCGTTCCGCCATACCGTCAGCGAGGTGCTGACCTTCGACTATCTCGGCTCGCTCGCCGTGTCGCTGATCTTCCCGCTGGTGCTCGCGCCGCGCCTCGGCCTGCTGCGTACGAGCTTCCTGTTCGGTCTCCTGAACGCATTCGTCGCATTGTGGACGACCCACCTGTTCCGCGACGAGATCCGCAACGTGCGCGGCAAGCTGATGCGTGCGTCGCTCGTGATCGGGCTGCTGGTCGCCGGGTTCGCGCTGTCGGATCGCATCACGCACTGGGCCGAACACGGCGTGTACGGCGACGAGACGATCTACTCGGAAACGACGCCGTACCAGCGCATCGTGCTCACGCAGTGGCACGACGACATGCGGCTGTACCTGAACGGCAACCTGCAATTCTCGTCGCGCGACGAGCACCGCTATCACGAGGCGCTGATCCATCCGGCGATCGAGGCGCTGCCGTGGGCGAAGCGCGTGCTCGTGCTCGGCGGCGGCGACGGCCTCGCGGTGCGCGAACTGCTCAAACACCGCAACCTCGAGCAGATCACGCTCGTCGATCTCGATCCGGCAATGACGAAGCTGTTCTCGACGTCGGCACCGCTCGTCAAGCTGAACCAGGGCGCGCTGAAGGACCCACGCGTGCACGTGATCAACGACGACGCGGTGCGCTGGCTCGAATCGAATGCCGACGTGTACGACGCGATCGTCGTCGATTTCCCCGATCCGACCAACTTCGGGCTCGGCCGCCTGTACTCAGTGCCGGTGTTCCGGCTGCTGGCGCGCCACCTGTCGGAGAACGGTTACACGGTGATCCAGTCGACATCGCCGTATTTCGCGCCGCACGCGTACTGGACCATCATCGCGACGCTGCACGAAGCCGGGCTCAACACGTGGCCGTACCACTGCTACGTGCCGTCGTTCGGCGACTGGGGCTTCGTGATCGCCGGCAAGCGCCGCGACTTCACGGTGCCGACGCATTACTCGGTGCCGACGCGCTGGCTCGATGCGCAAACGGCCGCCGAGATGTTCCACTTCCCGGCCGACATGCCGGCGCTGTCGATGTCGCCGAACGAACTCAACGACCAGCCGCTCGTGCGCCGCTTCGACGACGACTGGAAGCACGTGCTGCGCTGATGGATCGCCGCACGTTCCTCGTCGCGTCGGCAGCCGCGTCGCTCGCCGCATGCGGCCGCACCGGCTGGATCGAGACGACGCCGCAGGTCGGCTACCCCGGCATGCGCGAAGGCCATGCGCTGCGCGACCATGCCGCGCTGCCCGCGCCGTCCGGCACGATCGAGACGGATGTCGCGATCCTCGGCGCCGGCGCGGCCGGGCTGTCGTGCGCATGGCAGCTCGCGCGCGCGGGCCATACGCGCTTCACGGTGCTCGCCGGCCCCGAATTCGGCGGCAACGCGGCCGGCGGACGCTTCGGCGACCTCGGCTATCCGAAGGGCGCGCACTATCTGCCGCTGCCGTCGCTCGAATCCGCCCATCTGCGCGACATGCTCGCCGATCTCGGCGTGATCGAATCCGCACCGTTCTCGGTACGCCCCGTGTACGACGAGCGTGCACTCGTCCACGCACCGGACGAACGCCTGTTCATCGGCGGGCAGTGGCAGGACGGCATCGTGCCGACCACCGGCCTCGACGCCGACGCGCTCGCGCAGCAGGCGCGCTTCTTCGCGTACACGGACGGGCTGCGCACCGCGCGCGGCGCCGACGGCCGCAAGGTGTTCTGCATCCCGATCGCGGAATCGTCGCGCGACCCGCGCTGGCGCGCACTCGATCGGCGCTCGTTCCGCCAGTGGCTGCTCGACGAAGGCTATACCGCGAAAGCGCTGCACTGGTATCTGAACTACTGCTGCCGCGACGATTACGGCGCCGGTTACGAGCATGTCTCCGCCTGGGCCGGCCTGCACTACTTCTCGTCGCGCGGCGGCCATGCGGGCGATGCGAGTGACGGCGCGGTGCTGACCTGGCCCGACGGGCTGCACACGATGGTGACGAAGCTGAGCGATTCGATCACCGCGCGCACCGGCTCGAACGCGTGGTCGCGCGATGGCTTCGCGGTGCGCGCGACCGAACGCGCGGGCGGCGTCGACGTACTGTGCGCACGCGTCGGCCATGACGGTACGCTGTCGACGTTCATGCTGAAGGCGCGACGGGTCGTATGTGCGATGCCGCTGTTCGTCGCGGCGCGCGTGTTTCCGCAGCTTGCCGCGTACGGTTTCGAACCCGCGCGCGACTTGCCGCCGCGCGCGCCGTGGCTCGTATCCAACTTCCTGCTCGACGGCATGCCGGCCGAGGAAGCGGGCGTGCCGCTCGCGTGGGACAACGTCGTCTACGACGGCGCGGGGCTCGGCTACGTCGTGTCGACGCATCAGTTGATCCGGATGTCGCCGCCGACGCGCTCGGTGTTTTCCGCCTATCAGGCATTGAGCACGCAAACGCCGGACGATACGCGCCGCTGGCTCGCGCAGGCGAAGCCCGACGCATTGCGCGAGCAGGCGGCGCTCGACCTGCAGGCCGTGTACGGACGCGAGCTGTGGAAGCATGCGACCGCGCTCGAGATCACCGTGCGCGGCCATGCGATGGCCACGCCCGACGTCGGCTTCCTGAGCCGGCCGGGGCTGCTCGCACTGCGCGATGCCGATGGCCCCGTCGTATTCGCGCATGCCGACCTGTCCGGGTTGTCGCTGTTCGAGGAAGCGTCGTACTGGGGCATGCTGGCGGCGCATCGCGTGCTCGCCTGACAGCCGTCGCGCGTCATTGCGGCGTCGCCGCCACCCGCTATAATCGCGCGACATTCCGACTGCATTGAGCAGGCCGACGGTGGCGCGCCGTTCGACGCGCCGTACGCCCTTCTCGACAACAACAATGACGAACCGAACCCTCCGACGCCTTCCGCTCGTGCGCGCCGCCGCGCGCGTGCTCGCGTGCGCCCCGCTGCTCTGCGCGCCGCTGGCGCTGCACGCGGCCGACATCGCCACCACGACCGTTACCGAGCCCGCGTCCGGACGCTACATCGTCGTCGATACCGGCCATACACCCGCGCATCCGGGCTCCACCGGTGCGAGCGGCCGCGTCGAATACCTGTACAACCTCGACCTGTCCGGCGCGGTCGCCGACAAACTCGCCGCGCACAGCGACCGCGTGCTGCGCACATCGGCGGACGGCCGTGAGATCAAGCTCGATCAGCGCTCGACGCAGGCGCCCGACGCGAACCTGTTCGTGTCGATCCATCACGACTCGATGCAGCAGCAGTTCATCGACGCGGGCCGGCAACGCGAATTCCGCGGCTTCTCGGTGTTCGTGTCGGAGCGCAATCCGCACTATGCGGAGAGCCTGCGTTGCGCGAAGGCGATCGCCGAGCGGCTGGTCGCGGCCGGCGAACGGCCGTCGCTGTATCACGCGCAGCCGATCCGCGGCGAGAATCGCCCGCTGATCGACCCGCAACTCGGCATCCACCGCTTCGACGATCTCGTCGTGCTGCGCACCGCGCCGATTCCGGCCGTGCTGGTCGAAGCCGGCGTGATCGTCAATCCGGATGAAGAAGCGCGGCTCGCGCGGCGCGAGACGATCCAGCGCCTGTCCGCCGCGATCGCAAGCGGCATCGACGCGTGTACGACGCCCCAATAAACGACGGCATTTCCCGTCGGATTCAACGGTTTTCACCCAGCCAGGAGCCTCACCATGAAGAAAAAGAATCTGCTCGCATCCTGCGCGTTGCTCGCGCTCGCCGTTCCGTTCGCCGCGCATGCGGCCGGTTGCGCAAAGCCGCGCAGCGCGTTCGACCAGGTGTATTGCACGAGCACGCAGTTCTCGCAGTCCGATCGCGATCTCAACGACGAATACGGCCGGCTGCGCAAGCAACTGAGCGGCGACCAGCAGGCGACGCTGAAGGCCGGCCAGCTCGCATGGCTGAAACAACGCGACGCGCAGTGCAGCGAGACGCGCGGCAGCAGCTACCTCGTCGATATCCAGTGCGCGAACGACATGACGCAGTCGCGGCTGTCGTTCCTGCGCGAACGCGAGCGCGAATGCTCGAGCACCGGCTGCGTGACGTCGAAGCTCGGCGAGTAAGTCGCCACGCGTGCCGTGCCGCGAAGCATGTCACGGCACGGCACGCTGCTCGAAAGGAACGATGATGCGGCATGAATTCTCCGAAGTCCTCAACGATCTGATCGACTACTTTCTCGTCGGCGATCTTCTGCTGCTGAAGCGCTACAAGGACGAACACGGGCTGCCGGACGACGTCGCATCGGCGTTCACGACCGGCGACAGCGGCGACCACGCGGTGCTGGAAGGCATCGTCATTCCGCTGGCCGGCATCGAGAATCATCCGTACACGGTCATCTTCACGCTGGACGACGACACGCCCGAATTACTGAAAGCAGGCAGTCGTCTGCAGCATCGGCGCGGCGGATACGTATTGCGCGTCGAGCATCGTGCGGTGATGCTCTACACGTGGCGCATTCTCGAACGTTTCACCGACGACACGGTGAATGCGCTGCTTGCGCGCTATCGCGAACCGGGCCGGCCCGTCATTGAAGTCGACAACGGCTGGTACGACGTCGAGATCCTCGGCGGAGAAATCGCCCGCGACGGCTGGTTCGAACCCGCGTTCGAGTTCGTGCTGAAGAAAACCGATGCACCGGGCGACGCATCGCACGTGGACATCCACTACCGTTTCGCCATCGAAGGTAGTCTGGGTCCGGCAGCGTGAATCCGGCGGGCAGCAGCGCGGCATACGGCAACCGGCCACACGGGAGGCACATGGCACCGAACACGACGACGATCGACATCCGTGCAGCCACTTCTGCCGATGCACCGGCCATCGCCAGCATCCACGTCGCGTCGTGGCAAGCCACTTACACGGGCATCATGCCGGCGCAGTTCCTCGCCGACCTGTCGGTCGAAAAACGCACGGCCGCGTGGCGCGAGACGCTCGACGCGGGACGACCGCACGTCGCGCTCGCCTTCGCGAACCACGCACCGACCGGCTGGATCGCGTACGGGCCGACGCGCGACGCCGACAAGGACGGTGCGTGGGGCGAAATCGAAGCGATCTATCTGCACCCGTCGCATTGCGGGCAAGGGATCGGCGCGCGGCTGGTCGACCATGCATGCCGAGCGCTGCACGACGCGGGTCATGCGTCGGTGTCGCTGTGGGTGCTCGCCAAAAACCGTCGAGCGAGGATGTTCTACGAACGCGAAGGTTTCGTCGCCGAAGCCGACATCAAGACCTTCGAGATCGACGGTACGCCGATCGAGGAAGTGCGGTACTGGCGCGCCCTACCGAAGCGGTCTCGATGACGGCAGCGCCTCCTCCGTCGCCAATCGTTGCTGCATCAGCTGCAGCAACGCGCGAATCTTCGCGTTGACCGAATTCCGGCTCGCGTAAGCGGCATGCAGCTGCAGCGGCGCCGGCGCCATCTCCAGCGGCACGCGCACCAGCCGCCCTTCGGCAAGCTCCACCGCGCACGCGCGTTCGACCAGAATCGCGAAGCCGATCCCGTTCACCGCCGCGAGGCCCGCCATCTCGCCGCTATTGACGCGATATCGGCTCGCCACCGGAATCTTGTGAATCCGTCCGTCGCGATCGGCGAATTGCCACGGCTGCCCTTTCAGCGTGCTCAACGTCGTGATGCACGGCAACTGCTTGAGCTGCTCCGTCAGGCCTGGCATCCCGACCCGCGCGACCAGTGACGGCGCGGCCACGACGACGCTCGGCAAACTCACGAGCGGCCTGACGACGAACGCGCTGTCGTCCAGCTTGCCGCGATTGACGATGATCGACAGGTCGATATCGTCGCGCAGCGTCGACACGCCAGCGAGGCTGGTGTCGCAGTCGATCTCGACACGCGGATGGTGGCTCGCGAATTCCGCGACGATCGGCCCCAGCATGCGCGGCCCGATTTCGCCCGGGACGCAAAGCTTCAGCACGCCGCGCAATTCCGTTTGCTGCGACGTCAGCTCGCATTCGGCCTGCGTCAGCGCGTCGAGCATCGGCCGCGCACGCTCGTGCAGCAGCCGCCCGGCCTCGGTCATCCGCAGGTGGCGCGTGCTGCGCTCGAGCAAACGCACGCCGAGCCGCGACTCCAGTTGCGCCACATAACGGCTCACGTTGGAACCCGGCAGCGCGAGCACGCGCGCGGCGCCGGCAAAGCTGCCTTCATCGACGACCGTCACGAACACACGCACCGCATTCAGATCCAGCTTGCTACGCATCATTATCCCGTTCGAGGTATCAAAGCCTGCCGATTTCCATGGCTTATCCCGCCAGAGACCATAATTTACGATGCTCATCCCGTCAATGCGACGCCCGGGCACGCACCCGCGGCCAGCGTTCGCACGACACAGGCAAGGAGCGTCATGAACATTGCAATCCTGGGCGCCGGCGTGGCCGGCATGAGCACCGCACTCGCGCTCGCCGGGCGCGGCCACGAGATCCGGCTGTACGAACGCAGGCCGGCGGAATCGACGATGGGCGCAGGCGTGGTGCTGTGGCCGAATGCCGGCTTCGTCCTCACCCAGCTCGGCGTGCTGCCGGACATCGTCGAGGCCGGCGGCCGCCTGCATGCGATGCGGCGCATCGACCGGCACGGCACCCTGCTCAAGGCCACCGAGATCGGCGCGCTCGACCACCGGATGGGCTTCCCGACGGTGTCGATCCTGCGGCGCGACCTGCAGGCCGTGCTGACCCGGCACCTCGCCGCGCGCGGCATCGAGGTCCACTTCGGCCACGGCGCAACGGCCATCGATACCGGCGCGGACGGTCGCGCCGTCGTTCGCTTCGACAACGGCACGACGATCGCCCCCGATCTCGTGATCGGCGCGGACGGCCGCATGAACTCCGTCGCGCGACGTCATGTGGTCGGCGACAATACACCCGTCTATCAGGGCTTCGTCAACTGGATCGGCATCGCGCAAAGCAATGCGCCGCTGGTCGACGAAGTGTCGATATTCGATTACTGGGGCACGCGCGAACGCTTCGGCATCGTCGCACTGGACCGGCATCGCGTGTACTGGGCGGCGGCATGGCCGGAAGCCGACGGGTGCGATGCGGCGGAAGACGATCCGCACGGGATGCTGGAACGGCGCTTCGCGCCGTGGCCGGCGCCCATCACGGACGTGATACGTGCGACGCCAGCGGACACGCTCACGAAGATCCGCGTGCACGATCTGGACCCGGTCGACGTATGGCACCGCGGCAACGTACTGCTGATCGGCGACGCCGCGCACGCGCCGCTCCCGACCTCCGGACAAGGCGCCTGTCAGGCGCTCGAAGATGCGTGGCATCTTGCCCGGTGCCTCGACGAATACGATTCAGCCAACGGCGGCGCTCTCGATGCAGCGCTTGCGGCGTTCACGCTGCGGCGCAGCGGGAAAACCGCCTCGATCACCGAGCGTGCGCGTGAATTCGCGCACCTGTTATTCAGCGACGACGTGAGCGACAGCGCCCGACAACGGATCGATCCGGTCGCCGAAATCGAAGCGCTGACGAACGCGTGGGGCGCGCACCTGCCGATGGAACAGGCGCGCGGACGATAAGCCGTGCGGACGGCGGCATCGGCTCACAGAAACCACCGATACTCCCGCGCGCCGATCTCGTTGCGAAAATCCAGCTCCTCCTGCCGCTTGTTCTCGCAATACACCATCACGAATTCGCTGCCGAGCCCGTCGCGCACGGCCGGATGATCCTGCATCGCGGCGACCGCCGACAGCATCTCCTTCGGAAAATCGATGCCGCTGCCGCGATCGTCGTTGAGCGGCGCGATCGGTTCGCTCTTGGCATCGAGCCCGTGCTCCATCCCCGACAGAATTGCCGCGAGCACCAGGTACGGGTTCGCATCGGCGCTCGCGAGCCGGTGCTCGATCCGCAGGTTGCGCGCATCCGACTCGGGAATGCGGATGCACGCGTCGCGATCCTCGAAACCCCAGCTCGCGCGGCTCGCCGCGTTCACCATCGACCCGTAGCGGCGGAACGCATTGTGATTCGGCGCGAACACGGGCATGCAATGCGGCAGCAGCGCGAGGCAGCCGGCCACCGCATGCCGCAGCGGCCGCTGATCGTCCGCCGCAAGCAGGTTGTTCCCGGCATCGTCGTACAGGCTCACGTGCACGTGCATCCCGCTGCCCGGCGCATGCAGGTACGGCTTGCCCATGAAGCTCGCGCGATAGCCGTGCTGCAGCGCGACGCCGCGCGTGCTGCGGCAGAACATCGCCGACCAGTCGGCCGCGCGCAGCCCGTCGTCGCAATGGCCGAAATTGATCTCGAACTGGCCGGGCCCGAGCTCGGCCGTGATCACGGTCGCGTCGATCCCCTGCGCGCATGCGACGTCGACCATCTCGTGCAGCACGTCGGAGAAACGCGACAGCCGCTCGATATGCATGTTCGGCTGATCGTCGCGATCGTCGGACAGGCGGTCGCGCGGATACTTCGGCATCCCCTCCTCGAGCTGCGCGGCGAACAGGTAGAACTCGAGCTCGAACGCGACGACCGGCCGGATGCCGCGCCGCGCGAGCCGCTTCAGCACCCGCGCGAGCACCTCGCGCGGCTCGAACTCGACCGGTGAATCGGTGCCATCGGTCGTGATCAGCATCTGGCCGAGCGGCTGCTTCTCCCAGGTCACCGGCTTCAGCGTGCCGGGAATCAGCCGGCGCACGGCGTCCGGGTCGCCGTCGTTGAAACAGTAGTCGCCGATCTTGTAGAGGCCGCCCTGCGTGCCGAGCAGGATGCAGTTCTGCGGCAGCTTCAGCAGCGAACCCGCCGCGACCTTTTCGAGCGCATCGATCGGATAGCGCTTGCCGTAGAAGTGCCCGGGCAGGTCGAGGCAGATCAGGTCGACATAACGGATCTCGGGGTGCGCCTGCCGGAATGCGCGGACTTCACTGACCAGCGCGGGAACGACGTCAGCCATGTCTCATCCTTTCCATGTCTTGTATGGCGGTGCCGCGGCGCGGCGAACCGGATTCATGCGACGCACGGGGCAACGCATGCCGCATGTCGATCAGTAGTGCAAACAGGCTACGTGACGAGGCGACCAGCACTTCAGCCCGCCCCGCCGACCACTCAACTCAGGTGAATACCCAAATCACGCGCGTCGGCGCATCAGTCAGGTTCGCGTAACGGAAGCGCTTGTGCGCGGGAAGCTGGAATGCATCGTTCGGACCGAGCGTGACCGGCGTGTCGTCGCCGTCGATCCAGATCGTCAGTTCTCCTTCGAGCACGAAGCCGCCCTGCTCGTCGCTGTCGTCGACCGGCCGCTCTCCGCTGCTGGCGCCCGGCTCGAGATGGCTTTCGAGGATCGAGAAGCGCGCACGCATGTTCGGCGACACGAGGATGTCGGTAATGCCGGCCGCGTAATACACGGTGCGCCGCTCGTCGGGCCGCGTGACCCACCGCACGCTGCGCGGCTTGCTCAGGCTGTAGAAATACGTGGTCGGCACGCCGAGCGCCTCGCCGATCGCAGTGAGATCCGCGACCGTCGGGCGCGACAGCCCGCGCTCGACCTGCGACAGAAAGCCGACCGAGCGGCCGATCCGTTCGGCGAGATCGTTCAGCGTGATCTTGCGATGCTTGCGCAGGTCGCGGATTAGGATCGCCAGACTTTCTATCTCTTCCTGTTCATTCATGATGTGATGGATTCCGATGCAATCAGACGGTATCGCGCAGACGGTACCAGGCCTTGCCGATCGCTTCGAGCGGCGCGGCCAGCCGGTCGCCGCCGGGAAAGCGCGGGTTGCGGATGCGCTGGTACTGCGCGAGCAGGCGTGCGTCGCCGAGCACGGCGTCGGCCACCGCACGCGCGCCGGCGAGCGTCGGCAGCACGCCGTGCCCCGAAAAGCCCTGCAGCCAGAAGCGCTGTCCGTGGCGGCCGATGTCCGGCGTGCGGCGCATGCTGATGTCGATGTGACCGCCCCACGCGTACTCGAGCGGCACGCCGGCCAGTTGCGGAAACACGCGTTCGAGGTGCGGGCGCGTCGCCGCCGCGATATCGGCCGGGATGCCGCCGAGATACGTGCAGCCGCCGCCGAACAGCAGCCGGTTGTCGGGGCTCAGGCGGAAGTAGTCCGGCACGAACTGGTTGTCGATCACGCAACTGTTGCGCGGCAGCAGCGCACGCGCGACGCCGGCCGCGAGCGGCGCGGTTGCAACCTGATATGTGCCGACCGGCAGCAGCCGGCGCGCGAGGTCGCGGTCGAGCCGGTCGACGTACGCATTGCAGGCGAGCACCAGCACGTCCGCGCGCACTTCGCCACGCGCCGTGCGGGCGACGTAGCCGCTGGCCGTCTCGCGCCAGTCGAGCACGCGGCTCTGTTCGAAGATGCGGCCGCCCGCGCGCTCGATCGTCCGTGCGAGGCCGAGCGCGAGCTTCAGCGGGTTCAGGTGGCCGGCCTCCGGATCGTGAAGCGCCGCGAGATAGCGCGTGCCGCCGATCCATTCGGGCATCTCGCCGCGCTCGATCATGCGCAGCCGATCATAGCCCCAGCGTTCGGCCGCCTCGTCGCGCGCGTGCGCCAGCATCGCGACGCGCCGCGGCCGCACCGCGGCCCACAGGCTGCCGGGCCGGTAGTCGATGTCGAAACCGTGCCGCGCCGGCAGTTCGCGCACTTCGGCCGCCGCCCAGCGCATGCTGTCCCACAGCAGGCGCGCGCCGTCGCGGCCGAGCGCATCCTCGAGCGGCTGCATGTCGCACGACCAGCCGAGCAGCGCCTGCCCACCGTTGCGGCCCGATGCGGCCCACGCGACGCGGCTCGCCTCGAGCATGACGACGCGCTTGCCGGCCAGCGCAAGCCGCAGCGCCGTATGCAGCCCGCTGAAGCCCGCGCCGACGACCAGCACGTCGGCGTCGACGCGCTCGTCCAGCGTCGGCCGAAGCGGGATCGGCGCCGGGTAGGTGCCGGCGTAGTAGCTGGCGACGTGACGGTCGGACTGCATGAACATGCGGACTCCCGTGAAAATTGCGCCGAGAAATTTCATGAAAAACTAGCATGACAATTTCACGCGGGCAAGCGGGAGGATCGACGCCCGTGTCGTCATTGAAATGAAAGGCACGCCGATTGCACATGCAGCCCCGGGTCGCCCCGCCGCCGTCCGTGTCTTTTACCGTGTGCGGTCGCGGCCGATAATGAATCCGTGCACGTTCTCCCTCGCGGCCGGCTTCCCGGCGCGCACTGCCAAAGCTGCGAGGGCCGCCCCACCGCGCATCGACACAAGGAGGCACCGCGGCATGACCACGCCATTCAGGCTGGGCGACCACGTCCGCTGGAATTCCGAAGCCGGCTACGTGACCGGCACGATCATCGCGATCCACACCGCCGACTTCGACTACAAGGGGCATCGCCATCGCGCGTCGCCCGACGATCCGCAGTACGAGATCAAGAGCGACCGGACCGACCACGTCGCCGCGCATCGCGGCCGCGTACTCGAACGCATCGCCGGCAAGGACGACGCATGACGCTCCCGTTCTATACGATCGGCCATTCGAACCGCACGCTCGACGAATTCGTCGACCTGCTCGATGCGGTCGAGATCACGTTGCTCGCGGACATCCGCAAGATGACGCGTTCGCGCACCAACCCCCAATTCAACGAAGCGACGTTGCCCGATGCGCTCGCCGCCGCCGACATCGCGTACGAACACATCGCCGAACTCGGCGGCCTGCGCGGCAAGTCGCACGGCGTACCCGACGACGTCAACGATTTCTGGACGAACCGCAGCTTTCACCGCTACGCGGATTACGCGCTGTCGCCGGCGTTTCACGCGGGACTCGACCAACTGATCGCCCAGGGGCACGAGCAGCGCTGCGCGATCATGTGTTCGGAAGCCGTGTGGTGGCGCTGCCACCGGCGCATCGTGTCCGACTACCTGATCGCGCGCGGCGAAACGGTGCTGCACATCATGGGCCGCAACCGCGTGGAGCCCGCGCGGCTGACCGCCGGCGCGGTGGTCCGGGACGACGGCACGATCGTCTATCCGGATGCCGACGACGACCACGACGACGACGCACCGGCAAAAGGCGCCCAACCGGACGCGTGACGTCACGCACACGCCTGCGCCCCGGCTTCCGGCGGCCGCGATCCTGCATTACCATCGTGCGACCGTCATGCCCGCGCTCGTCCGGCAAGCGGGCCCCGCCACCTCTTCCGTTGCGCACCGATGCTCGCTCTCATCATCATCGCCGGCCTCTGGGCCGGCCTGCAGAACGCCCTCGCGGGCGGCGGTTCGTTCGTCACGCTGCCCGCGCTGATCGTGTCGGGGATGTCCCCGCTCGCGGCCAACATCACGTCGACGGTCGCCCTGTTCCCCGGCCAGGTGACGACGGGCTGGGCGAGCCGCAACATGGTGAGCGGCGTGGGCAGGCTGCCGTTTCGCGCCCTGTTCGCGATCAGCGTGGCCGGCGGCGCACTTGGCGGCCTGCTGCTGCTGAAAACGCCGTCGTCGATCTTTTCGCATCTGGTGCCGTGGCTCGTGCTGTTCGCGACGATCGTGTTCGCGTGGGGCAGTTTCTTCCGCAAGCCGGGCGCCGGCGCGCAACATCTCGGCCCCGTCGCGGCCGGGGTCTCCCAGTTCCTGATCGCGATCTACGGCGGCTACTTCGGCGGCGGCATCGGGTTCCTGATGATGGCCGCGCTGACGATGGCCGGCCTGCCGCCGCGTCACGCGATGTCGACCAAGAACGCGCTCGCGGGCGTGATGAACGCGTCGGCGGTCGTGCTGTTCGTCACCTCGCCGCACCTGCACTGGCGTGAGGCGATCGCGCTCGGCGGCGGCGCAATCGTCGGCGGCCTGCTCGGCGCGTGGGCGCTGCATCGCGTGAACGAACGCGTGCTGCGCATCGCGATCGTCTGCATCGGCGCGCTGCTGACCATCGGGTTGTTCGTCAAACCGATCTGAACCCACGCTCATCCTGCCGCAACCGCGGCAATTGATGAGCAAACCGCAAGACGTCTTTCGCATATCTCGTTTGCCGTCGCGGCCACGTCCGACCACAATCCGGGTTGTCGCGATCATCGCCCTCTCGCGGGCACCGACCGGCACACCGTGACCGCCATCACGATTCACCGCCGGCGGCCCGCACATCGCGTCACACACGCTCCCTCGACATCGGCGCCCCCGCAGCGGCGGAACGCCTGCCGCCGTGCCGCCCGATACGTTCCCGGCCAACAATAACTAGAGGTAGGAGATGCAGGACAACACGTTGAGGCAGAGCCTCAAGCAACGGCACATCACGATGATCGCGCTCGGCGGCGTGATCGGCGCGGGCCTGTTCGTCGGCTCCGGCGCGATCATCGCAACGGCCGGCCCCGCGGCAATCCTGTCGTACCTGATCGGCGGCGTGATCGTCACGCTGGTCATGTTCATGCTCGGCGAAATGGCGTCCCGCAATCCCGACAGCGGCTCGTTCTCCACGTATGCGAGCAGCTACCTCGGCGAATGGGCCGGCTTCGCGGTCGGCTGGCTGTACTGGTTCAAGTCGATGATGACGATCACCGTCGAAGCGATCCTGCTCGGCGCGATCCTCCACGATTTCCTGCCGTGGCTGCCGATCTGGGGCGGCGCGCTGTTCATGCTGGTCACGCTGATCGCGAGCAACGCGTACTCGGTGCGCTCGTTCGGCGAAGCCGAATACTGGCTGTCGTTCGCGAAGGTCGCGACGATCATCGTGTTCATGGCGCTCGGCGCGTCGATCCTGCTCGGCTTCCAGCCGCGCATTCCCGCACCGGGGCTCGTGAACCTGACCGATCACGGCGGTTTCATGCCGAACGGCATCTCGCCCGTGCTCGCCGGCGTGATGGTCGTGATCTTCTCGCTCGGCGGCAGCGAGATCGCGGCGGTGGCCGCGGGCGAATCGGAAAACCCGAGCAGGAACGTGATCCGCGCGATCAAGAGCGTGATCGTGCGCGTGATGGTGTTCTACGTCGGCTCGGTGTCGATCCTGATCCTGTGCATGCCGTGGACCGACAAGGCCAACCTGAAATCGCCGTACGTGTCGCTGTTCGGCATGGCGGGCTTCACGGGCGCCGCCGTCGCGATGAAGATCGTGCTGTTCGTGTCGTTCATGTCGGTGATGAACTCGTTCCTGTTCTCGAACTCGCGCATGCTGTTCTCGCTGAGCCAGCGCGGCCACGCGCCGGCGATGTTCGGCCGCACCAACGCGAAGGGCGTGCCGATGAACGCGCTCGTGCTGTGCCTCGCCATCTGCGTGTCGATCCTGGGCATTCACTTCGTGAGCGGCGGCGATCTGTTCCTGATGCTCGCGAAGAGCAGCGGCGCGTTCGTGATGATCGTGTGGATCTTCATCATCGTCGCGCACTTCGCGATGCGTCGGCAGACGAAGCACGAGCAACGCGACCCGACGGCGTTCCGCGCGTGGTTCTATCCGGTGTCGAACTGGGTCGCGCTGCTGGCGCTGGTGGCCGTGCTGGGGTCGCAGGCGTTCAACCCGGATTCGCGCTTCCAGTTCTGGTTCACGGTCCTGACGGCGCTCGCGATCGTCGCGGCGTACTTCCTGCGGCGCAGGCAACCGTCGTTCGGGCAGGCCGCCGGCGCGAAGAGTCGTTGACCGCCGGCAGGCCGACCGGCGTGCGCGTTCCGTTCAGCCGAACGGCCGCACGCCGATCAGCGGGCCGTGCAAGAACCGCGCGAACACGGCCCACGCGACGAGTCCAGCCACGACAGTCGCGACGTCGCCGGCCAGCCCGCCGGCCGGATAGCGGACACCGTCGCGGCGATCCCTCGCACGCGACACGACGAAATCGACGATCGACCACACGAAGAACGCGCCGAACAGCACGACCGCGTGCACGGTGCCGTTCACGAGCAGGTGCGCGACCGCCCAGACCATCGTGCCGGCCAGCATAGGATGCCCGACGAGCGTCTTGATCCGGTTGCGCGGCACATACGACGCGGCGATCAGCACGAACGCGACCGCGGTCAGCATGCCCGTCAGGTGGCGCACGCCGACCGGCGACACCCACAGCAGCGTCGCGCCCGCGCGGGCGATCCCGTACCCCCAGATGATCAGCACGAAGCCGACGATCGACGCGATCGCGTAACCGCCCTTCCAGCCCTTCTCGCCGATCCGCTCGATCGTCGCGGACCGCCAGCCGTCGGCGACGATCCGGATCGAGTGCACACCGAGGAAGATCGCTAAACCGAGAATCAGGACGAGCATCGGCTGTCTCCGTCTGGAATGATGAGTGGGGAAGCGTGCCGCGCGGCGTACGGTGCGCCGTTCGCGGGGCCGGCGACGAGGCCGGCGCGGGTCGCGCGAGGCACGGGCGCAACCCGCGCCGATCATAAACGCCGGCGGCGCGGTTGTGAAGCATGCAGGACGTGCGGGGCGTCAAGCTCGATGCGTTCGGGCGCCGGATCGTGCGCGCGAGTCGGCCGCGCAGCGTACGGGTCGGGAGCGACAGGCGAGTCGGAAAGTAAGGAAAGCGAAAATCGCGAGGTCGTCGCTCCTCGTGATGGGGACTACGTCTGCTTACGCTTCGCCACGCGTTTCGGTGCCGGTGCGGGCGATGATTTCGATGCCGGTTTCGGTTTCTGCGCCGACGCCGGTTTCGATGTGGATTTCGCCGCCTGCTTCGTTTTCTGGGCCGACGCGGGTTTCGTTGCCGGTTTTGTTGCAGGCTTCGTCGCCGGTTTCGATAGGGGTTTCGTTGCCGGTTTCGTTGCCGGGTTCGTTGACGATTTCGACGCCGGTTTCGGCGCAGCCTTCACTGCAGTTTTCGGCGCGGCTTTCGGCCCCGCCCCAGATACCGTCTTCGACGCCGCCCTCGCCTTGCGCTTCGGCGGCCCGGCCAGCAGCGCCGCGCGATACGCGCTGCGACACCAGTCGAACAGCGCACCCGCGTCCTCGAGCACGTCGGCCGGCGTTTCGTAATAGCCCTCGAGCGAGACGGTACGCGTGGGCCGCGCATACGAGAACGGCCCCATCCCGGCCGCGACGAACGCCGAGCGATTCACGTCGTCGACCCGCAGGAACAGCGACCCGCGCGACAGGAAACCGAACATCACGCCGTCGAGCCGCAAGGCCGCCCCGCTGAAGAACCGTGCAACGGCGACCGTACCGAGCGGCGCAAGCTGATACGCGATTTCCTCGCCGTGCGCCTTCTCCGCCTGCCAGCTCATGCGGATGCCTCGCAGCGCCGCGTCCACGCATCGAGTTCGGCCGCGTCGAAACCGACGGCCGTCGCGCTCTCGAGAATCTGCCGCCACGTCGCACGGTCGACCGGAATACCGGCCGTGCCGCGTGCGGCGCGGCTCGCTTCTTCAGGTTCGCCGGGCACTTGCACCGGCGTATCGCCGGCCTGCGGCGACGCCTTCGCCCACGCGACGAACGCATCGGCTTCGCGTTCTGCGTCGGCCGCGTCGAACGCTTTCGGATCGATCAGCACCGACAGCATCCCGTTAACGATCGCGCTCGTCTTCTGCAGCGTATCGCCGTACGTCGTATGCCCGCCCACCAGCGCGCCGCCGAAGATCTCGCACATCGCCGCAAGCGCATACCCCTTGTGCAACCCGAACGGCAGCAACGCGCCGAACGGCTGCTCGTGCATCACGGCCGGATCGTCGGTCGGCTCGCCGCGATGGTCGATCAGCGACCCGGCCGGCACGCGCTTGCCCTGGTTGTACGCGACCCGCGTCTTGCCGTACGCGATCGCGCTCGTCGCGAAATCGAGCAGCAGCGGCGGCTTGCCGGCCCGCGGATACGCGGCGCAGAACGGGTTCGTGCCGAAACGCGGATCGGTGCCGTGCAGCGGCGCGACCAGCAGGTCACCCGGCACGTTGACGAAATGGAACGACACGAGCCCCGCGTGCGCACACTGCTCGGCCCAGTGCCCGATGCGGCCGAGGTGATGGACGTCGCGCAGCCCGATCGCGCAGATCCCCATGCGCCGCGCGCGCTCGATCCCTTCGACCATCGCCTCGAACGCGATCACCTGGCCGAAGCCGCGCCCGCCGTCGATCGTCAGCACCGCGCCGCCATCGCGAACGATCGACGCGTGCCCGTTCAGTTGCAACTGCCCTTCCCGCCACGACGCGACGTAATTCGGGATCATCCCGATCCCGTGCGAATCGTGGCCCGCGAGATTCGCGCCGACCAGGTGATCGGCGACGAGCGTCGCTTCGCGCGGGTTACTGCCGGCCCGTTCCCAGAGTGCCGCGACGAACGCATGCAGCGGTTCGGCGCGCATGCGCAGCGGTGCGGTATCGGGCGTCGGCAGTGCGGTCATTGGCAACACTCCATCCAGTCGGTGCGGGTCGGGCAATCGGTCCGTCCGATGCTGCGACGCTCAGCGCGCGGTCGCGATCACGTCGGCCACGGCTGCGGTGAGCTTCTTCGCGTACGGCACGTGCAGGAACTCGTTCGGGCCGTGCGCGTTCGACTTCGGCCCGAGCACGCCGCACACCATGAATTGCGCGGCGGGAAAGCCTTCCTGCAGCACGTTCATCAGCGGGATCGTGCCGCCGAGGCCCATGTACGCGCAGTCGGCGCCGAAGTGGCGGCGCGATGCGGCGTCGAGCGACGACGCGAGCCACGGCGCGAGATCCGGCGCGCTCCAGCCCGTCGCGGCGCCGGCGTCCGGCTTGAACGTGACCTTCGCGTTGTACGGCGGATCGAGTTCGAGCAATTCCTTCAACTGCTGCACCGCCTGCGCGGCGTCGACGAGCGGCGGCAGCCGCAGCGACAGCTTGAACGCGGTGCGCGGACGCAGCACGTTGCCCGCATCGGCGAGCGCCGGCATGCCGGCCGCGCCCGTGACCGACAGCGACGGACGCCACGTCGAATTCAGCAGCGCCTCGCGCGGATCGGTCGTGGTCGGCAGCACGGGCTTGCCGTCCTGGCCGCACGCCCAGGGCAGCCCCTTCCATACCGTGTCGCCGAGGATCGCGGCGGCGGCCTCGGCTTCGCGCACGCGGCTCGACGGAATCTCGCAATGGAACGCGCCCGGCAGCAGGTTGCCGTTCTTCGCGTCCTCGAGGCGCTCGAACAACTGGCGCATCACGCGGAAGCTCGACGGCGCGATGCCGCCGTACACGCCCGAGTGGATACCTTCTTCCAGCACCTCGACCTGCAGGTCGCCGGACACGAGGCCGCGCAGCGACGTGGTGAGCCACATCTGGTCGTAGTTGCCGGCGCCCGAATCGAGGCACACGACGAGCGATACCTGGCCGAGCCGGTCGCGCAACGCGTCGACGTACGGCAGCAGGTCGTAGCTGCCCGACTCCTCGCAGGTCTCGATCAGGCCGACGCAGCGCGGCCGCTCGATGCCCTGCTCGTCGAGCGCGCCGAGCGCTGCGAGGCTCGCGTAGATCGCATAGCCGTCGTCCGCGCCGCCGCGGCCGTACAGCTTGCCGTTCTCGAACTTCGGCGTCCACGGGCCGAGGTCCGCGCGCCAGCCGTCGAATTCGGGCTGCTTGTCGAGGTGGCCGTACAGCAGGATCGTGTCGGTGCTGCCCGATCGCGTGGCCGGCGACTCGAAGAAGATCACCGGCGTACGGCCCGGCAAACGCACGATTTCGAGCTTCAGGCCTTTCACCGGCTGCCGTTCGGCCCACTGCGCGGCGTCGGTGACGACGCGTTCGAGATAGCCGCGCTTCGCCCAGTCGGGGTCGAATGCGGGGCTCTTCGCGGGGATCGCGATGTAGTCGGTCAGCGCGTGGAGGATTTCATCGTTCCACTTGCGCTCGATGAAGGTAACGAGCTTGTCATGGTCGAGGACGGGGGTAGTGTCGACGGAAGTCATGGTGGGGTGCCTGGATCGGGCTGACGAAAACCCAGATCATACGCCGATGCTCCCCTGCCGGCGCCCCTCCTGGCCGTTCAGCCAGCGTTCGGAAACGCGTCGCGCAGCCCGGCCGCGCAGGCGAGCGCGTCGCGCCACAGGCGTCGCGTGAGCTCACCCGCATCCTCTTCGCGCGCGAGCGCCGCGGCCTCGCCCGACCACAGCAGCGAGAAATCGTCGCGGCCCTGCCGCTCGAACGCGCCGCGCAGCGGATCGACCGCGGCCGTCGCGAGCGGAAACGTGGGCGCGAGCGCACTCATCGGCCCCTGTTCGCGCATGAAGCGCGTCAGCAGCCCGCGCGCGGGGCGGCCCGTATACAGGTTGGTGATGCGCGTGCCGTCGTCGCGGGCGGCGCGCACGGCCGCACGATGCTGGGCCGAACGACCGGCCTGGGGCGTCAGCAGATAGCCGGTGCCGATCTGCACCGCGCGAGCGCCGAGCGCGAACGCGGCCGCGATGCCGCGCCCGTCGGCGATCGCACCGGCCGCGATCACCGGCGCGCGTACGGCATCGACGATCTGCGGCAGCAACGCGAACAGGCCCGGCTGCGCGTGGATATCGTCGGTCAGGAACATCCCTCGATGGCCGCCGGCCTCCGCTCCCTGCGCGACGATCGCGTCGACGCCGCGCGCATCGAGCCAGCGCGCCTCCTCAACGGTCGTCGCGGACGACACCACCTGCGCGCCCGTGCGGCGCACGCGGTCGAGCAGCGTGTCGTCCGGCAGTCCGAAATGGAAGCTCACGACGGACGGCCGCAGTTCCTCGACGACCGCGCACATCGCATCGTCGAACGGCGCGCGGCCGGGGCCGCCTTTCACGTCGGCCGGGTCGAGCCCGGCTTCCGCGTAGTAGCCGGCGAGCGCCGCGCGCCAGCGCGCATCGACCTCGGCATCGGGTGCGGGCGGCGCGTGGCAGAAGAAATTCACGTTGAACGGCGCGGCCGTGCGCGCACGGATCGCCGCGATCTCGTCGCGCAACTGCTGCGGGCCGAGCGCCGCGCATGCGAGCGAACCGAGCCCGCCGGCTTCGCACACGGCGATCGCGAGCGGGCTCAGCGAGCCGACCATCGGGGCCTGGATCAACGGCAAACGGGAAGGCAGCATCGTCATCGGAATCCCTTTTAGTATGAGTGGCCCTCGCCACATGGGTGGTGTTTTTCATCGTCGCGCACGAGCGGCCGCACCGAGCGCGCCCGCTACGTGCCGCCGCGATCCATCCCGCGCCGGTACGCGGCCGGGCTCGTCGCCGCGACGCGCCGGAAATGCCGGCGCAGCGATTCCTCGGAACCGAACCCCGCGCGCGCCGCGACCTGCGCAAGCGGCAACGCGGGCTGCGCTTCGAGCATGTCCTTCGCGACGTTCACGCGTTCGCGGATCAGCCACGCGAGCGGCGACATCCCCGTCGCATCCGCGAACTGACGCTGCAGCGTGCGCGTGCTCATCGCGGCCTGCGCGGCGAGCGAGGCCAGCGTGTGCGGCTCGGCCGCATGCGCGCGCATCCAGTCGATCAGCTTCGCGAGCCGGTCGGTGCCGCCCGGTGCGACCGGACGCGGCACGAACTGCGCCTGCCCGCCGTCGCGATGCGGCGGCAGCACGAGGCGCTGCGCGACGCGGTTGGCGATCGCGCCGCCATGATCGCGGCGCACCAGATGCAGCAGCATGTCGAGCCCCGCCGCCGAGCCGGCCGACGTGACGATCTGCCCTTCGTCGACGTAGAGCGCATCGGGATTCACGCGCAGCGCCGGATAACGCGCCTGCAGACGTTCCGCATACCGCCAGTGCGTCGTCACGGTAAGGCCGTCGAGCACGCCGGCCGCCGCCAGCACGAACACGCCCGAACAGATCGAGCAGAGCCGCGCGCCGCGCCGGTGCGCGGCCCGCAGTTTCTTCAGCAACGGCTCGGGCGGCAGTTCGTCCGGATCGCGCCAGCCGGGAATCACGATGGTGTCCGCGCGATCGAGCGTCGCAAGCCGGTAAGGCGCGGCAACGGTAATGCCGCCCGCCGCGCGCGCGGGCCCCGGCTCGCTCGCGCAGACCGCGAAGCGATACCAGTCGACGCCGAGTTCAGGACGCTCGAGCGCGAACAGCTCGACCACGCAGCCGAATTCGAACGTGCAGAGGCGATCGTAGGCGAGCGCGACGACGAGATGATTGTGCATGGCGCGATGTTACCGGAACTTGTCGATCGCGCCACTGCCGCGAAACGCGCCGAACCGCGATACTGCCCTTCATTGCGGCGCGTTCCGTGCCCGCTCAACCAGGAGAGCCCGACCATGTCCCATGTCACCGACGTCCCCGCCGCCGACAGCCCCGCCGCCCTCGCGCATTTCGAGGCCTCGCTGCGTTTCGAGACCGATTGCTGGGACGTGCACGACGCCTTCGCGTCCGACACGCCCGATTTCGTGCTGCTCGACGTGCGCGGCCCCGACCAGTTCGCCGCCGGCCACGTGCCCGGCGCGCGCAACCTGCCGCACCGCAAGATCATCGAAAGCAAGCTCGCCGGTTACCCGGCCGACACGCTGTTCGTCGTCTACTGCGCGGGCCCGCACTGCAACGGCGCCGCGCGCGCGGCGATCCGGCTCGCGCGCCTCGACCGGCCGGTCAAGCTGATGATCGGCGGCGTGACGGGCTGGCTCGACGAAGGTTTCGCGCTGAGCAACGACGTGCAGCCGGCGGACGCCGAAGCCGCCTGATCGTCACCAAAAGCGCAACAATCAATTGCCGGCACACAAACGGAAAAAGCGCGACAATCAGCCTCATTGCAGTTCGGACGGAGCAGCACCATGCATGATGCAGTCCTGATTCAAGTGGCCGGTTCAGTCGCGGCGATCGCGCTCTATTTCCTGCCGGCCGTCATTGCCGACCGGCGCGGCCGGCACGACAAGCTGACGATCGCGATGTTCAACGCGCTGTTCGCGTGGACGGGCATCGGCTGGCTGATGACGCTGTACTGGGCGTGCCAGCCGAACCCGCGCACCGACGTCGCGCAAACGATCCTGGCAAAGCGCCGCGGCGTCAGCATGCGGACCTTCTCGACCGGCCTCGTCGAACGCGTGCAGCGCCGCGTCGCCGCCCAGGAGCAATGGGCGGAAAAGCAAGGCTGCCGTTAAGTTCCTCCTTCCCCTTCACCGATTCGCGTCGAACTTCGGCATCCTGACGTTGGTCGACGCGCGGTAATCCCACTTCAGTGCGTCGCGCGGCGGCCAGCCGCCCGCGCGCAACCGCGCCGCGAACGCCCCCGCCGTCACTGCCCGTGCGATCCGCTCGCCCGGACACCCATGCGGCCCCGTGCCGAAGCCGAAATTCAGCCCCGCCGGGCGGCCGGGCGTCAGCCGGTGCGGATCGCGATGCACGGCCGGATCGCGGTTCGCCGCGGCCAGCACGACGAGGATCGCGTCGCCGGCTTCGACACTCACGCCTTCGATCATCGTGCGTGCCGCGACGAAGCGGCGCGTGTTCTGCACCGGCGTATCGAAACGTCCAACTTCGGCGACGAATGCATCGAGCGCGGCCGCATCCGGCACCCCGCCTGAGTCGCCCACGTCGCCGTTCCATGCCACGAGCACATTGCCGAGCCATGCGGCGGTCGCCTCGCACGTCTGCGACAACAACCCGACCAGATTCGCAACCAGCGCGCCGCTCGCGTGCCAGCCCGACGCGCGGGCCGCCTGCTGCACCGCGGCGACCAGCGTGCCGTCGTGCGCACGCGACTGCGCGACACGTTCCGTCATCCGGTCGAGCAGATGCCGCGCAGCGTCGCTCGCGCGCGCCAGCGCCGCGGCATCCGACAGCGGCGACAGCGCGGCGACGAACTCGACGACGCGCGCCGCGATGTCGTCGAGCTGCGTTTCGTCGAAACCGAGCAGATCGGCCACCGCGCACACGGGCACGGTCAGGCACCACGCGTTCAGCGCGTCGGCATCGCCGGGCGCCGGCAACCGCCGCGCGGCGAGCGCCTCCGCGCGATCGCGCAATGCATCCGTATCGATCGGCGCGAACGCCGCGCGCAACGCCTGCTTCGGCACGTCGTGTCGCGACGCGCCATCGTTCATGCGCACCAGTTCGCCGAACAGCGCGCCGGCCGTCGTGCCACGCAACGCGGGCGGCACCGGCGCGTCGAGCGGGCGCACGCGGCAGGCCGGATCGCATAGCACGGCCGTCACGGCCGCCGCGCGGCTCGCGACCCACAGGCCGAGCGTGGCGTCGAACGCGAGCGGCGGCCCGTCGACGAGCGCGGCGTAATAGGGATAGGGATCGCGGTGCGTGACCGCGGCAATGGGATCGGTCGGGTTCATGCGCTCAGTATCGGCGCAGTGCGCCGCCGCATGTTTCGGGATTGCGTGAAATGTCGCTGCGCGGACGCCGCGCGTCGCGGCATCGCGGCGGCCAGCCGGCCGGCGTCAGGCCGCCGATCGATAGCGGTGCGACTGCATGCGCAACCGGACCCGCCCGGCCGAAATCGCGCGCGGCTCGGGCACTACCGTGTCGTGATGGAACATTTCCTGCCGGAACTCGCCGCTTTCGTCGAACCACTGGCAGATCAGCCAGTCGTCGTCGTCGAACACGACCGGCCCGGCATACGTGACGGTCATGCGCGGCCCGCCCGTTTTCAGCGTCACGACATCGCCCACGCGAAACCTGACGCGGTGATTTTCTCGGATCGTCATCGCTCTCTCAGCTTTTTATATATTGAATATATTGATATTCCCGGCGGCCCACTTACCGGTCATTGGAACGTGCCGAAGATTATCAATCAAAAAATCATCCGGCAACTCCCGCGCACGGAAACGCTCTGAACGAGAACCTGCAACAATGCGCGATATCGTCACGCATGACGGCCCGCCGGGCGTCAGATCTGGCGCGGCTGGCGCGCCGGCGGTAGCAGAACGGACGGAAATGCGGAGAATAGACGATGATTTTCGCGCCGTCATCGACGATTATTCGGACGCGAAATCGATTGATTATTGTCAATCAATGTTTCGGTGGAAACGATTTCTGATTTTATTAGAGATCATTCGTCTGACAAAATCGGCGAATTATCCGGCGCGGCAAACCAGCGGTTGATATCGCTTCCCGGCACGGCTGCCCGGGTAAAGGTGAACGTGCCGTCGCGCCGCATCTCCGTCGCCGCGCGCAGGAACGCGCCGAGCGCGGCCCGCGCCAGCGCGCCGCCGACGCTGACGCGCTTCACGCCGAGCGCCGCCAGCTCGTCGAGGCTCAGCAACCCGCCCTGCAGGCCCATGACGACATTGACGGGCGCGCCGACCGCCCGCGTCACCGCCGCGATCTCGTCGGCGTCGGTGATGCCGGGCGCGTACAGCACGTCGGCGCCGGCGTCGCGATAGGCGACGAGCCGCGCGATCGTGTCGTCGAGATCGCGGCGGCCGTGCAGGTAGTTTTCGCAGCGGGCGGTCAGCGTGAACGGAAACGGCAGCGCGCGCGCCGCGTCGACGGCCGCCGCGATGCGCTCGACCGACGCGTCGCGCGCATAGATCGGCGTATCGGCGCGGCCCGTCGCATCCTCGATCGAGCCGCCGACCGCGCCCGCCTCGGCCGCCAGCCGGATCGTCTCGGCCACCGTGTCGGGCGCGTCGCCGAAACCGTTCTCGAGATCGGCGCTCACCGGCAGGCCGCCCGCGGCGACGAGATCGGCGATGTGATCGAGCATCGCGTCGCGGTCGATCGCGTTATCGGGCCGCCCTTTCGAAAACGCGTAGCCGGCGCTCGTCGTGGCGAGCGCCTCGAAGCCGGCCATCGCGAGCAGTCGCGCGGTGCCGGCGTCCCACGGGTTCGGGATGATGAATGCGCCGGGGCGCGTGTGCAGCGCGCGGAAAGCTTCGGCGTGGCGGGCTTGCTGGTCGGAACGGGTCATCGTGAACTCCGGGAAGGTGTTGACGGTGAGCTTACGCCGGTCGTGCACGCGACGTTTCAGCGTTTGCCGAAATGTCGCCGCGCAACCCGCAAGAACGCGCGCCAAAGCCGAATGCAGGCCACCGCGCCGGGCCGCTCGCGTCAATTTACGTCGATGCAGACGCCCCGCCGTCGATGCCGAGCAACACGTCGGCGACGGCCTCGGAGAACCGCATCGCGCGACCGTCGATCAGCACGCCATCCGGATTCGACGGATCGCGCACCGCTTGCGGCACGCTGTGCGCGATCAGCACGCGCGCGCACGCTTCCCAGTCGGGATCGCCGACGCCCTCCGGTTCGTTGACGGACGCCCAGGACAGCGTACCGAGCGCGTCGCTGCCGAATCCGTGCAGCTCACGCCAGCTTGCGCCGCGCGCGAGCAGGAACGCCAGAAGTTCGGCATCGCCGCGGAACACCGCGTGATTCAGCGCGCTCGCGTCCCAGTCGCCGCCTCGCGCGGCGATCGGCCAGCCCAGCTCCACCATTACCTTCACCGCATCACGCGAGCCCCACGCGGCGGCGTCCGGCAGTAGCCGCAGCCGGTCGTCGGACAGCGCACCGGGCAGCTCGGGATGCTTCGCCTGAATGCGCCGTGCGTCGTCGGCATCGGCGCGCGCGCAGGCCGCCACGAACGCATCTTGTGCGTCGAGCGTCTCCTCGGCTCCGGCGGCGCGCAACAGCGCAGCGACGTCGGACAACCCGGCCTGCATCGCGAGCCGGTACGCGCTGACGCCCGCCGCGGTCCGCGCGCGGGGGTCGGCGCCGGCTTCCAGCAGCGCGGCGACATGGCGCGCCGGGCAACGCACGGCGATCGCGCGCAGCAACGGCGCGCCCCACGTCTTCGTCGGTCCTTCGCCGGCCGGTTCGTTGGGGTCACCGCCGTGCGCGAGCAGCAACTCGAGCGCGGCCGCGTCCGGTACGTCGAGCGCGCGCCGCAACGCATTCGTCCCGCCCACCCATGCGCCGTGCTCGAGCAGCAGACGCGTACACGCCGGATTCTCCACCGAGTGATACAACGATTCGCCGTCGTTCGGATCGGCGCCGGCTTCCAGCAGCATCGCGGTGAGCGCCGGATCGCGATTGACGCCGGCGGCGCCATACAGCGCCGACAACGGTTCCGACGCGTCGGGCTCGGCGAGCGAGGCCGGCGGATACCGGTTGCCGATCCGCTGGTTCGGATCGGCGCCCGCATCTAGCAGATGGCGCGCACACGCACGCAGCCTGACTGCGAATTCGGGAAGCTGCCCGAGCCGCGAATGCGTGACGGCGACGAGCGGCGGCAACTTCAGCGCACCGCCGGCGCGCGCGATCCAGCCGGGATCGGCGGCCAGCGCCGCCTTCACCGCGTCGAGATCGCCCGCCGCGCATGCAATCGCCGGGTCCGCCGACACGAGTTCGGGATGATCGCGCAGCAGTTGCGCGGCGACGCGCGGCCGGGCCGCGCCGAAGCCGCCGGTCACGTCGGCGCCGTAGGCGAGGTCGAGCCAGCGCCGGCTCAACAGCGCGCGCGGTTGCCGCGCGAGCGCATGCGTTTCGACGAACGCGCCGAGATCGGCCCATGAAGCAAAGCCGTACTCGCGTGCGATGCAGGACTGCGCGTCGTGCAGGCGGAGCCCGAGCGCGAGCGTTTCGTCATGCGTGCGATGCGCGGCGGCCGGCAGCGATGCGACGAAGCGCGCGACGGCACCGGCATCTCCCTGCCGGTACAGGCGCAACAATGCCTTGGCCTGCTTTTTCAGATGATCGGGATGAGCGTCGGGAGGCAGCTTTTTCATGCGAATCCTTGTGCATGGATGGCCGAAGGTCCGCAATACCGCCAGCACGAAGGATGGGGAAGACTGGATTTGCCGCGACAGGTGGGTTGAACCCTTTCCGCGGACCCGGAAGCGACCTGCATCGCTGCCCGGTATCGTAGGCGACGGCCGTCGGCATCGTCAACCGTGCCGCGCGGCGCCGCTCAGCCGGCGAGTTTCTTCGTCAGGAAGATGCGGGTGTGCCCGACCGGATAATCGGGCAGCTCGCCGAAGCGGACATAGCCGCGCTTCTCGTAGAAGGGCCGCGCCTGGAAGTCGAACGTGTCGAGCCACGCGCTGTGGCAGCCGCGCGCGACGGCCTCTCGTTCGGCCAGATCCATGATGCGCGTGCCGGCGCCCTGACCGCGCGCGGACTCGGGCACGACGAGCAGGTCGACATGCAGCCAGCCGAACGCCGTGCCGCCCCACAGGCCGCCGACCACCGCGCCGGCCGCGTCGGTCACGATCACGGCCAGCGGCCGGAAGTCGACCGGGCCGGCCTGGCTTTCGTTGAAGCGGACGAGCGGTGCGACGATCTGCTTGCGTACCTCCGCGTCCGCCGCGTCGGTCACTGCATAGGTCAACGTCATCGGTTACGTCGGGTAGTCAATGAAAGTGGGTCCAACAAGCCGCACGTGCCGCGCACGTCAAACGACGTACGCGCCCTTCGCGTGCAGTTCCGCTTCGGTCCGCTCGAGCGCCGCGATCGCGTCGCTGCCTTCGAGCGCCAGCAACTGCGCGACCAGCGTCTCGGCCATCGCATGCGCGGCCACCAGCGACGGAAAGAACGACGGGCTGTCGTGCGTGAAGATCAGTTGCGCGTCCGCGTGCAGCGCGATCGGCGATACCGCACTGTCGGTGATCGCGACGATCTTGCTGCCCTGCGCTTTCGCCGCCTGCGCGACACGCGTCGCCTCGGCCGAATACGGCGCGAAGCTGACGATCACGGTCACGCTCTGCTTCGCGATCGTGCGCAACTCCATTTCGAGCGAACCGGCGACGCCGTTGAGCAGCGACACGGTCGGACGAAACAGCCGGTAGCCGTAGACGAAACCGAACGCGACCGGATAGCACGAGCGAAACCCCGCCACGTGCACGTGCGATGCCTTGCGGATCAGCTTCGCGGCATCGGCGAGCGCGTGCTCGTTCTGCGCGGCGGTCGCCGACAGGTTGTGCTGCTGCGCGGCGAGCAGATCGTGCGCGAGCGACGCCTTCGCGTCGGGCCGTACGAGCGAGCGCGCGCGCTGCGTGAGCGGCTCGGGCCGCGTGCGCACACGCGCGACGCACAGGTCGCGCAGCTCGTTCCAGCCGGGAAAGCCGAATTGCTGCGCGAGCCGCACGAGCGACGCAGGCTGGACCTGCGCGCGCTGCGCGACCTTGCGCATCGACGACGTGGCGACTTCGTCGGGATGATCGAGCAGGAAGGCGGCGCCCGCCTGGAATTGCGGGCTCAGCTCGGAAAATTGCGCCCGGATCCGGGACGCGAGTTCGTCGAAATTGGCGGCCATCTTGGTGGGAACGGGAACCGGTCGTCCATGGTATCACCGGCTCCGCGCCCACCGGTCAGCGCAGCACTTCGACGTGATCGGCGTCGACCTTCACGCGGCCCGACCATTTGCGCTCGAATTCGCCGGTCAGCTTCACTTCGTTCTTGTCGCTGACGGGCTGGCCCGGCGCCCACAGCTTGTGGTCGATCTCGACGCGGATCGTGCCGGTGGCGTCGGCGAACTCGTAATCCTCGCCGCCGACGTGCTTGACGATGCGCCCCTGCAACTGCACGTGCTGGTCATCCTTGCCGTTGGCGAGCAGCTCCTTCACGGTGGTCGTGGTCAGCGCGGACGGCCCCGTGTATTGCGCATAGACGGCGGCAGGCAGCGCGACGAGCGCAACCGCCAGGATTCTGGCCAGGTGTTTCATGATCTCGGTCCTCTTCTTCGATGTGGCGCCGCGCTCCGTTGAACGCGACGGCGCCAGATTACGGACCGTAAGATTAAGCAAACCTGAAGGGCATGCCGAAGTGACACGGTGCCGCATTGGACGAGTACGAAAACCGCGCCGCGCACCGCGCGCATTTAAGCTTGGCCTAAGACGCGTACGCTTATCATGGGAATCCCGGGCGCCACGGCGCCCCCGTTGAAGAGACACGAACTCATGCGCGTACTGCTCGTCGAGGACGATCCGCTGATCGGCAGCGGGCTCGAACAGGGCCTCAAACAGGAAGGCTTCGCGGTCGACTGGGTGAAGGACGGCGACGCCGCGTCGCTGGCGTTGCGCGCGACCGGCTACGGGCTGCTGCTGCTCGATCTCGGGCTGCCGAACCGCGACGGTTTGTCCGTGCTCGCCGCGCTGCGCCGCCGCGACGAAAACCTCCCCGCGATCATCATCACCGCACGCGACGGCGTGCCCGACCGCATCGCCGGCCTCGACAGCGGCGCGGACGACTATCTCGTCAAGCCGTTCGAGCTCGACGAGCTGCTCGCCCGCATCCGCGCGGTCAACCGCCGCCATGCGGGCCGCGCGCAGACGACGCTCGCGATCGGCCCGCTGCGGCTCGATCCCGTCAAGCACCTCGTCTGGCTCGACGACGACGAAGTGCCGCTGTCGCCGAAGGAATTCGTGCTGCTGCACGAGCTGATGCGCGAACCGGGCGCGGTGATTTCGCGCGAACAGTTCGAGGAACGGCTGTACAGCTGGGGCGAGGAAATCGAGAGCAACGCGGTGCAGGTGCATATCCACAACCTGCGCAAGAAACTCGGTCACGACATGATCCGCACGGTGCGCGGCGTCGGCTACCGGATCGGTGACGGCACGTGACGCGCATGCAACGCGCGGTCGCGCGCTGGCGCAACGCGTCGCTGCGGCGGCGCCTGCTGACGTGGCTGCTGCCGGCCGCGTGCGTGATCGGCCTGGTCGCGAGCGCCGGCACCTACTGGGGCGCGCTGCGCGAACTCGACGACCTGCTCGACGACCAGATGCGCAGCATGTCCAAACAGATCGTGGTCGGCCCGAACGGCGAGCTATCGTTCAGCAACCACGCCAAAGGCAAGCACGGCTTCGAAGCGAGCGACCCCGATGCGGTGCTGCTGCAAGTGTGGCGCAACGGCACGCTCGTGTATTCGACCGACCGCGATTCGAAGCTGCCGGCGCCCGCGCAGCAGGGCATCGCGAGCGTCGACGTCGGCGGCCAGCCGTGGCGCACCTATGTGACCGAACGCGGCGGCACGACGATCCGGCTCGCGCAGGCGCGGCATGCGCGCTGGGAGGCGATCGCGGGCATCGCCGTCCATCTGCTCTGGCCCGTGTTCTCGATGCTGCCGCTGCTCGCGCTCGGCCTGTGGTTCGGCATCGGCGCGGGGCTGCGGCCGTTGCGGGCGATCGCGTCCGGCCTGAAACGCAGGAATGCGAACAACCTCGAACCGGTCGACGTCGCATCGATGCCGAACGAGGTCCGCCCGCTCGCCGAAGCGATCAACGACCTGCTCGCGCGCCTCGACCGCTCGTTCACGCTGCAGCGCCACTTCATCGCCGATGCCGCGCACGAGCTGCGTACGCCGATCATGGGGCTGTCGATCCAGTCGCAATTGCTGCGGCGCGCGGCGACGGCCGAGGAGCGCGAGCACATCCTCGCGCAGATCCATGCGGGCACGACGCGGCTCGGCCACCTCGCCGAACAATTGCTGACGCTCGCCCGCCTCGAACCCGATGCGCAGGCGGTCGTCTCCGCATCGGCGCCGGTCGATCTCGCCGCGCTGTGCCGCTCGGTGGTGTCGGACCGCGCGCGCGTCGCCGACGCGCACCGGATCGATCTCGGCGCGATCGTCGACGCACCCGTGATCGCCGCGGGCAATGCGGACACGCTGCGCGTGCTGCTGAACAACCTCGTCGACAACGCGATCCGCTATGCGGGCGAAGGCGCACGCGTCGACGTGTCGGCGCGCATCGACGGCACGACGCCCGTGCTCGAAGTCGCCGACGACGGCCCCGGCATTCCGGAAGCCGAACGCACCGACGTGTGGGAACGCTTCTATCGCGGCGAAGGCGCGCAGGCCGCCACGTCGTCGGGCAGCGGGCTCGGGCTGTCGATCGTCAAGCGGATCGCCGAACAGCATCGCGCGACCGTCTCGCTCGGCACCACGCGCGGCGGGCGCGGGCTGACCGTCACGGTGCGCTTCCCGCCGCCGGCCTGACGCGCGGGCGGCCCGAAGGCTTGTCCACAGATAATGTTGGCAAGCTTGTGGACAACCTTCCATTAACGGCACCAAGCCCTTGATCGGAAAGGGTTTGTCGTGCGTGCGCGGCAAATGCGCCAGCCACGGACAAGCAAGCACGCATGCGCGTCAGTTATCGCGAACGATCCGCCCGACCCAAGGCCCGGTCGAGGTCTCGCAGATGTTCGCGTGCTCTCCCACGCTGCGATACAGACACCCCTTTGTCTGTGGACGCTCGCCCGTCAATTTGACAACCAGTTGTCCATTACGTAAAATGGTTGTCAATTTACGATCCGAGCTGGACATGACGAAATCCGACAAGTTGACCGCCGTCGCGCTGTCCGTATTCCGGTTGAACGGCCTGCTGATCGAATGGGGCAACACTTTCGCCGGGCCGCACGGCTTGACCAGCGCGCGCTGGCAGGTGCTGGGCGCGATCTCGATGGCGCCGGACGCGCCGAACATCCCGCAGATCGCCAATGCGATGGGCATCACGCGGCAGGCCGTGCTGAAACAGATCAACGTGCTGACCGACGAAGGGCTGGTGCTGTCGTTGCCCAATCCGGCGCACAAGCGCTCGCCGCTGTATGCGCTGACGCCGCGCGGCGAAGCGGCCTATCAGGCCGTGGTCGAGCAGTGGCAGCGGCATGTCCGCGACATCGCCGGCGACTTCAGCTCGACCGACCTCGACGCGGCGCTGCGCGTGCTGTCGGCGATGTCCGGCGCGCACGGCCAGGACGGCCACGCGTAGCCGCCCGCTTGCCCTCTGCCTCACCAGGAGCCCCGATGCCCCAGTTCAAGCCGATGGATCCGGCCTTTCCGATCCAGCAACAGATTGCGATCGACGCCGACCCGGTCGTGCTCGTCAACGTGTTTACGCTCGCAGCCGCCGACGAAGCCGATTTTCTCGCCGTATGGCAAGACGATGCGGCATTCATGAAGCGACAGCCGGGATTCATCTCGACGCAGCTTCACCGCGCGCTCGGCGACAGCCCGACCTACCTGAACTACGCGATCTGGGAATCGACGGACGCGTTTCGCGCGGCCTTCACGCACCCGGAGTTCGTCGCGAAGCTGTCGGCCTATCCGTCGTCCGCCGTCGCCAGCCCGCACCTGTTCCAGAAGGTCGGCGTGGCCGGTATCTGTACCGCGTGAGCCCGCGTGCGAAGCGTGGCAGCGTGTGGCGTCGGCCAAATCGCGCACGCGGACTTCTCCACAGAAAATGTTGGCAAGCTTGTGGATATCCTGCGCACCGCGACGCTAAACCCTTGATCCGATGGACTTTGGCACGCGTGATGCAGACGCGGCGTGCGTCATGGCCGTCGCGCACACCGCTTCGCCGCACTTCGCATCACGACGCCACGATGATGTCGTCCCGATGCACGTCCGATGCTCGTCTAACCCCGCACGCATACCGGGCCGACGCTGCGCCACTTACCCACAGATTGTGTTGGCAAGCTTGTGGATATCCTGCGCAAGCCTGCGCTAACCCGTTGATCGGTCTACGGTTCGTGCCGCGTGTCACCGTTTCGGCAGCACGCGGTAGCGGCCCGCGCGAACACGGACGATTCAGTGCGATCGCAACGCGGCGCCGATGCCTTGACGCCCCCGCCCGTCACCCATCAAGATCACGCAAGCCGCACGCGGCCGCGCAGCGCCGGGGACGCGCGTCGGCGCCACGGGCCGGCCGTTCCGCCGGCACCGCATGACGACATTTCAATCCGAGGAAGACCATGGAACACTTCACCGCGTGGCAATTGCTCATTTCGCTCGTGCTCGTCGCCATCGTCGTCTATCCGTACGTCCGCATCGTCCGGCGCACCGGGCATTCGGGCTGGTGGATCCTGACGATGTTCGTCCCGGTGCTGAACTTCGTCATGCTGTGGGTGTTCGCGTTCGCGCGCTGGCCCGCCGTCGGCGATCGGCAGCCCTGAGCGTTGCCATCGCGGCAGCGCGCGGGCTTGTCCACAGATTGTGTTGGCAAGCATGTGGATAGCCTGCGCATACCGCGATCAAGCACTTGATCCGAAAGACTTTGTCCGCGCCGCCTCGAAAGCGGCACGCGGGCGGTCAATCGTCGGTTGCGTACCTTCTCGGCGCGTGACGCCCCGCCAGCCACCCCAGCCGCCATGCTTGTCCACAGATTGTGTTGGCAAGCGTGTGGATAGCCTGCGCATACCGCGGTCAAGCACTTGATCCGAAAGACTTTGTCCGCGCTGCTTCGAACGCGTCACGACGGCGCGCGTCGCGCCGGTCGCCGCTGCGCGCAGGCTTGTCCACAATTTTTGTTGGCAAGCATGTGGATATCCTGAGCATGCGCGATCTAAGTCGTTGATCGCACAACGTTTGATCGCGCGGGTCACGACCGCGGCACGGCGCGCCCGCGGCGCTCGCCACGCACGCCGTGCCGCGCCGCTCAACCGAACGTCTGCGCGACGATGCGCGCGACCGACGCGATCACGTCGTCCTTCGCCCGCGCATCGGCTCGCGTCTGCGTGTAGTACACGGCCAGCACGATCGGCGCGCGCGACGTCGGCCAGATGACGCCCGCGTCGTTCGTCGTCCCGTAGTCGCCGGTACCGGTCTTGTCGCCCACCACCCACCCGGCCGGCACGCCCGCGCGAATCCGCTTGTCGCCGACCTTGTTGCCGCGCAGCCACGCGACGAGCTGCGCACGCTGCGCGGCCGGCAATGCGTCGCCGAGCGTCAGCACGCGCAGGCTGGCGGCCATCGCGGCGGGCGTCGTCGTGTCGCGCGGGTCGCCCGGCAGCGCGGTGTTCAGTTCGGTCTCCCATCGATCGAGCCGGAACGTGTCGTCGCCGATCGAGCGCGCGTAGGCCGTTACCGCCGACGGGCCGCCGATCAGCTTCATCAGCAGGTTCGCGGCCGAATTGTCGCTGTACTGGATCGCGGCCTCGCACAGCGCGGCGACCGTCATGCCCGAGCCGACGTGCTTCTCCGACACCGGCGAATAGTTGACGAGGTCGGCCTTGGTATAAGTCACGCGCTGTTGCAGCAAGCCCGGCCGCTCGACGCTCTGCGCGAGCACGGCCGCACTCAGCATCGCCTTGAACGTACTGCAGAACGGGAAACGCTCGCCCGCGCGATGCTCGATGATGCGACCGCTGGCCGTGTCGATCGCGCATACGCCGAGACGGCCGCCCGCGTCGCGCTCGAGATCGGCAAGCGTCGTCGCCGCCGCGGCAGGCGCAATGGCGTCCGCGGCAGCCGCCGCTGCCCGCGTGGCTTCGTCCGGTGCAGCGCCCTGCCGCGACGCGCACGCGGTGACGGTGAGAACGAGCGGCGCCGTCGCGGCAGCCAGCAACAGGGTTCGACGTTTCGATGAGTAGGTCATGTCGGTTGTCTCGTGGTGGAATGACGGCGAAACGGCGTCGAGGGTTTGAAAACGGCCGGCCGCCGAGACCGCACTATCGAGACTTTACGGTTGCCTGACAAGCAACGATAATTGAGCGCTGACAAAAGAAATTCTTATGACGAAGCTCCGCCCTCATCTTCCGCTCAATGCGTTGCGCGCGTTCGAATCGTCGGCGCGCCACCTGAACTTCACGCGCGCCGGCCTCGAACTGAGCGTGACCCAGGCCGCCGTCAGCCAGCAGGTGCGCTCGCTCGAGGAGCGACTCGGCTGCACGCTGTTTACGCGTCTGCCGCGCGGCCTCGGGCTGACCGACGAGGGGCGCGCACTGCTGCCGGTGCTGAGCGACGCGTTCAGCCGCATCGAGACGGTGCTCAAGCAGTTCGACGGCGGGCGTTTCCACGAGGTGCTGACGCTCGGCGTCGTCGGCACCTTTGCCCTAGGCTGGCTAATGCCGCGGCTGAAGCAGTTCGGCGACACGCACCCGTTCGTCGAGCTGCGGCTGCGGACCAACAACAACGTCGTCGATCTCGCCGCCGAGGGCCTCGATTTCGCGATCCGCTTTGGCGTTGGCAACTGGCCGGCGACGCGCAACGAGCGGCTGCTCGATGCGCCGCTCACCGCGCTGTGCACGCCGGACATCGCACGGCGCCTCGCGCAGCCGGCCGATCTCGCGAACGAAACGTTGCTGCGCTCGTATCGCACCGACGAATGGCTCGGCTGGTTCGACGCCGCGCAGCTCGAACCGTGGGCCGTCAACGGGCCCGTGTTCGATTCGTCCCGGCTGATGGTCGAGGCCGCGATGCAGGGTGCGGGCATCGCGCTCGCCCCCGCCTGCATGTTCGCGCGCGAACTGCAGCTCGGCCTGCTCGCACGACCGCTCGACATCGACGTGCGCGCCGGCGGCTACTGGCTCACGTCGCTGAAGTCGAAACCGCTGACGCCCGCGATGACGCTCTTTCGCGACTGGATCGTGGCGGAAGCGGCGAGCGCCGCGCCCACCGAATAGCGCGGCCGCGCTTGTCCACAGAAAGTGTTGGCAAGGATGTGGATATCCTGGGTACCTGGCACCTAAGCCCTTGATCGCGCACGCATTCGCGCGCCGATGCACGGCGCGGGCAGCCTTTGCGCACGGGCTTCGCGGCCTGCGGCATTCCGGCCTGATCCTCAACCATTGCGACGCAATCGATTGCGAGTTGTCCACAGATTTTGTTGGCAAGCCTGTGGATATCCGTCAGATCAGACGCGTAACATCTTGATACACAAGGGGATTCGATCCACGGACCTTGACCGGTCAAGGGTGCGGCACCCGAACGATGGTCGAACCGCACACCGCGCACGCACGGCGCACCCGGCCGACGGCCGGGCGGTTCTCCACAGATTGTGTTGGCAAGCTTGTGGATATCCTGCGTATCGGGCACCTAACTGATTGAGCGCACGGGCTTTTGTGCTTCGTCTGCCGAATCGGGCAGCGCGTGCGCCGCCCGTCCGTCAATGGCGGTCGAGCCCGCCGCGCAATTCGCTCGCCTTGTCGCGCAGCGCTTCGTAGCCCGAACGCGCATGCTCGGGCAGGTCGGGATCGCCGATCAGCGCACCGAGCGTTTCGATCAGGCTGAACAGGATGCCCTTCGCCGCGCCGACCGCGATGCTCTGCGATTCGATCGACTTGTGCAGGTGGTCGACCGCCGCTTCCAGATGCTCGAGCTTGTGCTCGCCGTCGTCGGGCCGGTTGTCGGTCGTCATCGTCTACCTCCGCCATCGTTCAAGGGTCATGTCACGATTCTATGCCGCTGCGCGCGAACGTGGCGCGACATCGCGCAACGTTCGCGCAGCCGGCCGCTACAGCACCGCGACCACCTTCACGCGGCCCGGCTGCTCCGCCGCCGCGACGACCTGGCCATCGACGCGGCGAAACGTCAGCGACACGGTTTCGTCGCCGACGCGCAGCGCGTCGATCCGCAGCCAGTCGACGCCTTCCGGCAACGCCGGGCGCTCGACGCGCACCTCGTGGCGCGACGCGTCGATGCTCACGCCGAGGCACGCCTGCAGCATCATGAACGGCGCGCCGGCCGCCCACGCCTGCGGCAGGCAGGCCACCGGATACGCGGTCGGCGGTTCGCCGCGCCGGCGCGGGAACCCGCAGAACAGCTCCGGCAGGCGCATCTCGAAGCTCACCGCCGCCTCGAACAGCGCGCGCAGCAGATTCACCGCGGCCGTCTTGTCGCCGTAGCGCGCCAGCCCGCGCGCGATCAGCGCATTGTCGTGCGGCCACACCGAGCCGTTGTGGTACGCCATCGGGTTGAAACGCGGCTGGCCGGCCGCGAGCGTGCGGATACCCCAGCCCGTCTGGAACAGCGCGGAGCCGAGCACGCCGGCGACCGCCGCGCCGCGCTCGGCGTCGGGCAGCCCGAATGCGAGCAGGTGGCCCGCGTTCGACGCGAACACGCGGCACAGCTCGCCATGACCGTCGAGCGCGATCCCGTAGAAATCGCCTTCCGGCATCCAGAACAGCGCGTCGACCTGGTCGCGCAGCGTCTTCACGCGCAATGCGTAACGCGTCGCGTCGGCCGCATGGCCGCGCCGGTGCGAGCACGCCGACATCGCGTCGAGCGCCGCGCATGCATAGGCCTGCACTTCGACGAGCGCGATCGGGCCATCCGGAAAACGGCCGTCCGCATGAAACACCGAATCGTGGCTGTCCTTCCAGCCCTGGTTCGCGAGGCCGCGCTCCGACGTGCGCTGGTAATCGAGCAGTCCGTACGGATTGCGGTCGCACTTGTCGATCACCCATTGCGCGGCACGCTCGAGCGCGGGCCACAGCTCGTCGATCAGCGCATCGTCGCCGGTGCGTTCGACATAGGCGCCCGCGAGCACGATGAACAGCGGTGTCGTATCGACGCCGCCGTAGTACAGCGCGAACGGCACCTCGCCGGTCGCGGCCATCTCGCTGCGGCGGAACTCGTGCATGATCTTGCCGGGCTCCGCGTCGCGGAACGCGGAGGTCTCGCGCGCCTGGTGCTCGGCGAGAAAACGCAGCACGCCGCGCGCGAGCGAAGGCTGCAGCCACAACATCTGCAGCGACGTGATGATCGCGTCGCGGCCGAACGGCGTCGAGAACCACGGAATGCCCGCATACGGGTACGGCCCCGTGTCGAGCTGCGTCGTGAGCAGCCCGAGATCCGCGAGCGAACGATCGAGCCACGCGTCGAACAGCGGATTGCCGGTGTTCACGCGCGCCATCGACTCGCGCCGCGTCCGCATCTCGCGATGCACGCCGACGAGCGCGGTGCGCAACGCGACACGGCCGCAACCGGGCCCTTCGGCCTGCGCGGGCCCGAGCGTCGCATCGACGGTCAGGTAGATCGACACGCACGCCTGCGCGGGGATCGTCAGCGTGTAGTCGGCACGATCGACCGACAGCGCGTCCGGCGCCGGCGAGAAATGCACGGTCACGTTGCGCTCCACGCCGTCGAGGCCGTCGTAGCGCAGCCGCACCGCACCCGCGTCGACGCGCGGTGCGCCCACCGTGCCGCGCTTCGGCCGCTGCGTGCCGCGCACTTCGAACATGTCCTTGAAATCGGCCGCGAACGACAGCGACAGCGGCACCTCGGCTTCGCTCGCCCCGTAGTTCGTCAGCGTCAACGCTTCGTACAGCACGTCGCCCGCGAGCACGCGCAGCCGCTCGATGTGGATCACGCCCTCGGGCGTCTCGTGGCCGCCGAGCGGCGGCAGCGGGCGGTTCGTCAGGTGCGCGGTGAACGACGCGTTGTCGGCGCTCGTTGCGCCCGACAGCAGCGACGGCGCGCGGCCGCCGAACGTCAGGCGCCATTTCGACAGCACGCGCATGTCGTCGACGAACAGGCCGTCGTCATGCCCGCCGATGTCGCCGAGCGCGTCGCTGACCACGAACGCGTCGCCGGATTTCAGCACGTACTGGTTGTTGCGCGCGAGGACCTGCGGATCGGCTTCGGGCGCGATGAAAGCGGGACCCGACGCGGGGGTCGGGGGAACCGGCGCGACTTGCGGCGCCTGCGTCGTCGTGGCTTCGGCGTGATTCGGCATCGATGCTCCTGTGTCGAGGCGCAACGCGCGGCGCGCGTCGCGTGTTTCGCACAGGATAGGCCAGAACGGCGAACGTGCGCAGCGCCGAAACGGTCGCGGCGCGCTGCGACGTTGCTTCGTCGCAGCGCGCCGCGCACGGGCTCCTCAGTTACCGGTCAGAATTTCCACAGGATGTTGCCGAGGATCGCGTTGTCGCGCACGCCGCTGCCGTACTGGCCGCTGTACGTGAGGCCGAGCGTCAGGCGCTTCGTGATGTTCGCGTCGATGCCGGCTTCGAGCACCGCGCTGTCGCGCGCAATCGGCACGCCCGACACCTGGAACGACGTGCCGCCGTTCGCGAACGTGAACGCCGACGACGGCCGCACGTTGCCGAACGCATGCCGCCAGCCGACCGTCCCGCGCGCGGTGAACGTGCCGCTCGCGATCGAGCCGAGCTGCGACGCCGCGCGCAGGCCGAGCGTCGAGAAGCCGACGTGGGTCGTCTCGCCGCCGGCACGCAGCGCCGCCGCGCCGCCGCTTTCGGTATAGCCGTCGGTATGCAGGTTCACATACGCGAGGCCCGCGAACGGCTCGATCGCGACCGGCCCGACCGGCAGCGCGTAGCCGACTTCGCCGAACACCTGCGCCGAATTCGCGTTGTAGCCGGCCGAATCGTGATCCGAGAAGCCCGCGAAGCCCGGATAGCGGTCGCTGTTGATGCGATACCACGTGTACGACGCACCGCCGCGCACGCCGAGCGCGCCGTACTGCGCGCCGCCGTACAGCGACAGGTAGTAGCTGTTCACCGCTGCCGACGAACTCTGGTCGTTGTCGAGCGAGCTGTGCGTGACGCCCGCGGCCAGACCCGCGCGCCACTTGTCGTTGAGCGCCATGTCGGCGCCGGCGATGAAGCCCGTCATGCTGCGGTTGATCGACGACGCATTGCCGTCGCCGGCGAGCCGGCTGCGGCCGCCGAACGCCTGCCCCCAGACGACCGGCTGATAAGGCGTGCCGCCGTAGCACCCGTCGCGCGAACCGATCCGGCGTTCCGGCGGCAGCGTCGGGTCGACCACGCCGGCCGTGTTGTCGCCGCACAGCGCGGCGCCGCCCGACGACAGCGCCGCGAGCGGGCCCGACCCGGGCGCGAGGCCCTGACGGACGCGATCGGTCACCGCGTCGCGCACATAGCGGCTGTCGATCAGCAGCATGCTCTTCAGGCTCGCCTGCAGTTCGCCGCCGAGCAGCCCGTACGCACGGCGTGCGGTCGGCGCGTCGGTCGTCAGCACCGTGTCGTACAGCGGATTGCCGGCGCCGAGCGCGGCCACCGCGGTCGCGACCGAGCGCTGGTTCGGCGTGGTCGCGACGTCGGGCAGCGACGTGCCGTTCTGAACCAGCCGCAGATACACGTGGCCCGGATCGTAACTGAGGGTCGGCGTGAGGAACGCGTAGTTCGCGCTCACCTGGGTGAACGCGCCCTGCACGCCCGACGACGCGCTGAGGATCGTGTACGTCGTGCTCGGCTGATAGCCGCTCTGGTTCGCGAGCACCTGTACGGTGCCGCCGTTCAGCGTCGCCGTGCCGCTCGCCGCGAGACTGCCGCTTTGCTGCGGCGTGGCGGCGACCTGGAACGTCGAACCCGGCTGGAACGTGACGTTGCCGCCCACGTTCAGCGCCGCGCCCGGTTGCGTGGCGGCCGCCGTCGCGCCGCCCTGCACCACGAGACCGCCGATCGTGCCGGTACCCGTCAGCGTCGCGCCGTTCTGCACGGTGACGGTCGACTGGCCGAGCGAACCGTTGACGGCCAGCGTGCCCGCGCCGACCGTGGTCGGGCCGCTCAGCGTGCTCGTGCCGGTCAGGGTCAGTCGTCCGCTGCCGGCCTGGGTGAGGGAGCCGGTGCCGGACAGCACGCTCGCGATCGTCACGTTGCCCGATTGATTGACGATCAGCGCACCGTTGTCGACGACGTTGCCGGCCACGCTGCCCGACGTGCCGCCGTTGCCGAGTTGCAGCGTGCCGCCGGCCGCGATCGTGGTGCCGCCGGTGTACGTGTTGTCGCCGGTCAGCATCTGCGTGCCGCTCGCCACCGTCACCCCGCCCGCGCCACCGATCGTGCCGCCGAACGTACTGCTGCCGCTGCCGTTCAGCGCCAGTGCATTCGCACCGAGATTCACGTTCGTGCCGGCCGCGCCCGACAGCGCACCGACCGTTTGCGTGCCGGTGGCGCCGCTCACGTCGAACGTTGCTCCGGTGCCCGCGAGATTCACGGCGCCCGTCGAGGCGAGGCTGCCACCCGCGCCGAGTGCGAGTGTGCTGCCGCCGTTGATCGTCGTGCCGCCCGTGTATGTGTT
>NZ_BCPO01000109.1:0-27202 GCF_016586105.1 Burkholderia sp. E168m15 | reverse complement strand
GTTGCCCGCGCTGCTCAGCGTCAGCCCGTTGCCGCCGAGGTTCACGTTCGTGCCGGCCGCGCCGGTCAGTGCGCCGATCGTCTGCGCGCCCGATGCGCCGCTCAGGTTGAACGTCGCGCCCGACCCGGTCAGGTTCACCGTGCCGGTCGACGCCAGGCTGCCGCCCGCGCCGAGTGCCAGCGTGCTGCCGCTGTTGATCGTCGTGCCGCCCGTATAGGTGTTCGCGCCGGACAGCGTCTGCGTGCCGGTGCCCGACAACGTGAGACCGCCGGTGCCGCCGATCACCCCGCCGAACGTGCCGCTGGCCGTACCGCCCAGCGTCAGTGCGTTGCCGCCGAGGTTGAGGCTCGTTCCCGCGACACCCGACAATGCGCCGAGCGTTTGTGCGCCCGTCGCGGCACTCAGATCGAGCGTCGCGCCGGCGCCTGCCAGGTTCATCGCGCCGGTCGATGCGAGGCTGCCGCCCGCGCTCACCGCCAGCGTCCCTGCGTTGATCGTCGTGCCGCCCGTGTAGGTATTCGCGCCGGTCAGCGTGGTGGTGGCCGCACCGTCCTTCACGAGGCTGCCCGCACCGGAAATCGCACCGCCCAGCGTGAGACTGTTGCTGCCGCCCAGCGTCAGCGCGGCGCCCGTACCGAGATTGACCGCATTGCCGACCGACAAGGTCGCATTCGTATCGAGCGTGGCCGCGCCCCCGACGTTCAGCGCACCGAAGCCGAGTGCCCCATTGTTGCCGAGCACCAGGCCGCCGCTATTGAGGTTCGTCCCGCCGGAATAGGTGCTCGCGCCGTTCAGCGTCTGCGTGCCGGTGCCCGCGAGCGTCAGGCTGCCGGTGCCGCCGATCGCGCCGCTGAACGTGCCGCTGGCGGTCCCGCCCAGCGTCAGCGCGTTGCCGCCGAGGTTGAGGTTCGTGCCCGTGACACCCGACAGCGCACCGAGCGTCTGGCCGCCCGTCGCGGCGCTCAGGTCCAGCATCGCACCGGCGCCTGCGAGGTTCATCGTGCCGGTCGACGCGAGACTGCCGCCCGCGCCGATCGCCAGCGTGCCGCCGTTGACCGTCGTGCCGCCCGTGTAGGTATTCACGCCGGTCAGCGTGGTGGTGGCCGCACCGTCCTTCACGAGGCTGCCCGCGCCGGAAATCGCGCCGCCCAGTGCGAGATTGTTGCTCCCCCCCAGCGTCAGTGCAGCGCCCGTGCCGAGATTGATTGCATTGCCAACCGACAAGGTCGCATTCGTATCGAGCGTGGCCGCGCCGCCGACGTTCAGCGCACCGAAGCCGAGTGCCCCGTTGTTGCCGAGCACGAGGCTGCCGCTATTGAGATTCGTCCCGCCGGTGTAGGTATTTGCGCCGTTCAGCGTCTGCGTGCCGGTACCCGCCAGCGTCAGGCTGCCGGTGCCGCCGATCGTGCCGCTGAACGTGCCGCTCGCGGTCCCGCCCAGCGTCAGTGCGTTGGCGCCGAGGCTCACGCTCGTGCCGATGGCGCCCGACAGCGCGCCGATCGACTGCGCGCTGCCCGCGCTGATGTCCAGTGCGGCCCCCGGATTGACCAGGTTCACCGTCCCCGTGGACGACAGGCTGCCGCCCGCGCCGATCGCCAGCGTGCCGGCATTGATCGTCGTGCCGCCCGTGTACGTGTTCGCGCCCGTCAGCGTCGTGGTCGCCGCGCCGTTCTTCACGAGGCTGCCCGTGCCGGAAATCGCACCGCTCAGCCCGAGCGCGTTGCTGCCGCCGAGCGTCAGCGTATTGCCCGTCGTGAGGTTGATCGCGTTGCCGACCGTGAGGTTCGTGTTCGTATCGAGCGTCGCCGAGCCGCCGACGGTCAGCGCGCCGGTGCCGAGCGCCGAGCCGTTGCCGAGCACCAGTCCGCCAGCATTCAGCGTCGTGCCGCCTGCATAGTTGTTCGCGCCCGACAGCGTGAGCGTCGCCGCACCGTTCTTCACGAGACCGCCACCGCCGGAAACCACGCCGCCGAGGCCGAGGTCGGTGCTACCGCCAAGGGTCAGCGTCGTGCCCGTCGCGAGGTTGACGCCGTTCGCGAGCGTCACGTTGGTGGTCGCATCGAGCGTCGACGAGCCGTTCACGTTCACCGCGCCGATGCCGAGCGACGTATTGCTGCCGACGACGAGGTTGCCGCCGTTCAGGTTGGTGCCGCCGGTGTACACGTTCGTGCCCGTCAGCGATTGCGTGCCGGTACCCGACAGCGTCACGCTGCCGGACCCGCCGATCGTGCCGGCATAGGTCGCATTGCCACTGCCGTTGAGCGTCAGCGAATTGGCGCCAAGGGTCACGTTCGTGCCGGCCGCGCCGGCCAGCGAGCCGATGGTCCGCGCGCCCGACGCACCGGTCACGTCGAACGTTGCGCCCGCACCGGTCAGGTTGACCGTGCCGGTCGCCGACAGGCTGCCGGCTCCGTTCAGCGCGAGCGTGCCGCTGTTGATGGTCGTATCGCCCGTATACGTATTCACGCCGCTCAGCGTCGTGGTCGCCGCGCCGTTCTTCGTGAGGCCGCCGCTGCCGCTGATCGTGCCGGTCAGCCCGAGAGCGTTGCTGCCGCCGAGCGTCAGCGTCGAGCCGGTGGCAAGATTGACCGTGTTGCCGAGCGTCACGTTCGTGCTCGCGTCGAGCGACGCCGACGCGTTGACGTTCAGCGCGCCGATGCCGAGCGCCGAATTGTTGCCGACCACCAGGCCGCCGGCATTCAGGTTCGTGGCGCCTGTGTAGCTGTTCGCGCCGGACAGCGTCAGCGTGCCGCCATCGTTCTTTGTCAACGCGCCGCCCCCCGACACTGTGCCGGACAGCGTCAGCCCGGTCGCACCCTGCACCGTCAGGCCGCCCGCGCCAAGCGACACGTTGTTGGAGACGTTGAGCCCCGTCGTGCCGGCCTGCAACGCGCCGCCGTTGCCCGTGACGGTACCGGTGCCGAGCGACGCGTTGTTGTTGATGATCGCCACGCCGCCCGACAGCGTCGCGTCCTGCGCGGTGGACGCGCCGTTGATCGTCCAGTTGCCGCTCGTGACGTCGAGGTGATTGAAGTTGATGTAGTTGTTGGCCGCGATCGTGCCGTTCGCCGCAGTTCCCTGCTGCAGGTTGAGCGTGTTGTTGCCGCCCGCGCCGCCGTCGACCACGCCGGTTGCCGCCACGCCGAGCGTGATCGGCCCGACCGTGATGTTGAATGCGCCGCCGGTGCCGCCGGCCGTGTTGACCGACGAGCCCGTCACGGCATTGAACGTATTCGTGCTGTTCGCCCCCATCGACACGCCGCCGTTGATCGTGCCCGAGTTGGTGAACGTATTGCCCTGCCCCGGTGTGCCGCTCGACCCCAACGACACGCGACCGGTGATCGTTCCGCTGTTCGACATGTTGACCGTGCCGCCGCCGTACGCGGCGACCACCGGCGCATCGGCGCCGGTCAGCGTCGCGCCGACCAGCGGGGAGGAGCCGATCGTACCCGTGTTCGTAATCGTCGACGTGCCGCCCGCGCCGTTTTGAACCGACAGCGCCATGCCCGTCACGCCGCTGATCGCCACGCCGGTCGAGCCCATCATCGTGCCGTTGTTGGTCACGGTCGTGGTGCTCGCCGCCGCGTTGCCGACCACCGTGCCGCTCGACAGCACGCCGAGCCCCGAGCCGAGCGCCGACGGGTCGATCGTGCCGTTGTTGGTCAGCGTGACGTTATTGCCGGTCAGCGACATCGCCGTGCCGCCGACGCCGAGCAGCACGCCGACGCTTGCACCGGGGTTGACCGTCGCGTTCACGTTGTTGGCGCTGTTCGAATAACTGGGCGCCAGCGGATTCGCGACGCCGGAACAGGTCACCGTGGTGCCCGCCGTGCTGCAGGTCGCGTGGGCGGGAACGATGCCCGCGCCCGACAGCGCCAGAAACACGCCCGTGGGCAACAGCAGTCTCGGAAACGGCTCACCCGCTTTTTTCGAACGCGCAATAGTCATGCTTTCCCTCGTTATTGATTTCGGCTTTGGTATTGGTATTGCGGCCACACCGACTGACGCACGGCAGAAAATCACGGATAAAAGCGTCCGCTCCGGCAATCGCGACGCGATGTCGGTTTATTCATGGATGAATTTTTTAACAACCTGGGAGTGCAGGTTCGGAACTAGTCGAATGACATGATGGTGGCCCCTGTATTTTTGCAGCGACTTTCTGGTTGATTTGATTACCGCCCTGCTTTTATCAGACAAGGCTATATCAAACTCGAACCGTTTTCCAGTCGATATTTCCCCGTCGGATCAAGGGTCAAGGAATATGTACTTTTTACTTCCCGACAGGCTATCGGAAATGACAATCCGGCACGTTTTTCGACGGCGCTTTTTGACTTTTCGCAAAGACACTGGATGCACCGCATCCGTGAAAACACTGATATATCGACTTGATTCAGTATCTGCGAATTTTGCAGTGCAATATATTAACCGTCCCGAATCGCCAATACGACTCATCCGCATTTGCCAAATTGGCATGCGAATGCGGATTCTCAAACAATCACGGGCGTTGCTTCGATTTTCGTCTCGAAATGAAGCGACAACGCAAATCGTTATCGTTCGTCCGGCGTCAATGACGTTCGCACCGCCGACACGAGACGGTAGGCAACCGGAGGGAGAAGGAAGCCACGCCGATTGGAAGCGCGCGCTCCCGGCGCCGTCGCCTCACGAAAACAGCCGCATCAAATAAAGCATCGGCCGAAACGAAACCGGCCGCGCATCCGGATTCACCCACAGCCGCACCGCATACACCGCGTAGGCCGGCACCTCGCGCCAGCTCGAATAGACATCGCGCCACTGAAAGCGGCGCGGATAGGCGGCGGAGATGTTCGACCGCGCAATGCCGACGCGCTCGAACGCGAGACGCGCCCGCGCAAGGTGGTAATACTGGCTGACGATCAGCACGCGGGACAGGCGATGCGCGTGCAGGTAGGCCAGCGTGTGCTGCGCGGTCGCGAGCGTGTTGTCGCCCTGGTCGTCGACGGCGATCCGGTCCGCCGGCACGCCGCGCGCAACGAGGTAGTCGCGCATCGCCGTCGCCTCGTTCAGCCCGGGGCCGTCGATCGCGCCGCTGACCAGAAACGCCGGGCACTGCCCCGCGCGATAGCAGCGCACGCCCACATCGAGCCGGGCCGCGAGCACGGGCTTCGGCGCGCCGGTGTCGTCGAGCGCGTTGCCGAAGATCACGGCGACGTCCGCCGGGTTGCTCGGCATCCGCATGCCATGGATTACGATCGCGGCGGCCGCCGCGGCCCAGACGCACGCAACGACGGCCAGCACGCGGCCGGCCCGGGCCGCAAAGCTCCGTTTGGTTCGATATTTCAAGGTATTCGGTCTCTCAGGTGTCGTCGGGCGCATCGGCCGGCCCAGCCCCGAACGGGCACGTCACGACGGGCGCGTCACGCTAGCACGGCGCGCTCGCGCCTGTCCATGCGACGAACCGATGCCGGCCACGCAGGTCGGCCATAGGGAGATCGAAAGAATGTGAAGGATGCGCCGCGCCGCGAAACCGGCACCGCCCGGGCTCAATCGACCGGGCACATCGCGAGCCGCCCCATCGCCTCGCCGGCGCCACGCACCGCGCAGGTGGCCGGCTCGTCGGCGATCCGCGCGACCAGCCCGGTCTCGTCGTACAGCAGGCGCTCGAGATCGGCGAGCAGCGCGCCGCCGCCGGTGAGCACCACGCCGCGATTCGCGATGTCGGTCACGAGTTCGGCCGGCGCGTTTTCCAGCACCGACTTCACCGCGCCGATCACCTGCTTGAGCGGCGCGGCCAGCGCGTCCGCGACGTCGTGGTTGGACAGCTCGACCGAACGCGGCAGGCCGTCGCCGATGCTGCGGCCGACGGCGCGGGTCGACGTGCGCGGCACCGCGCTGGTGGCCGAGCCGATCGCCTTCTTCACGTGCTCCGCCGTCTGTTCGCCGAGCAGCACGCCGTACAGGTTGCGGACATGGTTGACGATCGCCGCGTCGAACTGGCTGCCGCCGACGCGGATCGCCTCGCGGTAGACGATGCCGCCGAGCGCGATGACCGCGACTTCGGTGGTCCCGCCGCCGATGTCGATGACCATCGAGCCGACCGGCTCGGTCACCGGCAAGCCCGCGCCGAGCCCGGCCGCGAGCGACTCCTCGATCAGTTCGACCTCCGATACGCCGGCCGCGAACGCGGCCTCGCGGATCGCGCGGCGCTCGACGGCCGTCGCATCGGACGGCACGCACAACGTGACCTCGACGCGGCGGCCGAAGCGCGAGCGGGTGCGCGACATGTCGATGAAGCTGCGGATCATCTGCTCGGCCGCGTGCGCGTCCGCGATCACGCCGTGGCGCATGGGCCGCACGGCTTCCAGATGCCCCGGTTCGCGGCCGAGCAGCGCCTTGGCCAGCTCGCCGACGGCCTCGAGCGTCGGCCGCGCGTCGCTCGCGCCGCCCTTGCGGAAGCACACGACCGACGGCTGGTTCAGCACCACGCCGCGTTCATGCGTATAGATCCGCGTACTCGCCGTTCCCGGGTCGATCGCAACGGGTTGCGCAAACAACTTTCCGAACAGCGGTGTCGACATATCAAACCTTGGTGAGGGAACGGGCCGGGACAGCCGCGCCGCACTTTTTGCCGCGCGTCCATACCGCCCCATCACGAGCTTAGCGGCAAATCGTTCCGATACTTTAGGCAATTCCCATGATTTTTTCGCGACCAATTTGCCGAATGTGGCGTTCCGGGCACGTCCGGCTACGCAACGGCCTCTCGCGTCGGGCTTGTAAAACACGGTAATCTCTCGGTCTTGCCTGCTCCCGGCAGGCCTCAGACGCACGATCACGCCAGGTATCTTCGCCATGACAGCGACCGCTTTCTTCCGCTGGGCGCCGCTGGGCCCGCTCTGCACGACGCTCGTTGCCTTCTGGTGCTGCACGCTCGCCGCGCAACCGCTGCCGGCCGCCGAATCCGCCGCTGCCCAGACCGTTGCCGCTGCAGCCAACGCGCCGGCCGCCGCCACGCCCACCGCACCCGCTGCGTCCGCGCACACCTGCACGGCCGACGGCGGCCCGGCCGGCCGCCCGTCGATCGGCCTCGTGCTGTCCGGCGGCGGTGCGCGCGGCTATGCACACCTCGGGGTCCTGAAAGTCCTGGAGGACAACCGGATTCCGATCGACTGCATCGCGGGCACCAGCATGGGCGCCGTGGTCGGCGGCCTGTATGCGAGCGGGATGGCGGCCGACGAGATGCAGAGGCGGCTGTCCGAGGTCAACCTGGCGGATATCGCGTTCGACGTGACGGATCGCGCGGACCTGCCGCAAACCAGCCGCGAGGACGAACGCCTGTACATCAACGGGCTGACGCTCGGCTTCGGCAAAAAGGGCGTCAAGGCGCCGGTCGGCCTCGTCCAGGGCAACCGGCTGCAGGCGCTGCTCGCGAACTGGACGGCCGCCGTGCCGACCAACCAGCCGTTCGACCAGTTGCCGATCCCGTACCGCGCGGTCGCGACCGACCTGCAGACCGGCCAGATGGTCGTGCTCGACCACGGCTCGCTGCCGCTCGCGATTCGCGCGAGCATGGCGATGCCGGGCCTGTTCGCGCCGGCCGAGATCAACGGGCGCGCGCTCGTGGACGGCGGCCTCGTCAGCAACCTGCCCGTCGACACCGCGCGGCAGATGGGCGCGAACGTCGTGATCGCCGTCGACATCGGCTCGCAACTGCGCCCGCTCGACGCGCTCGCGTCGCCGGCCGACGTGATGCAGCAGATGGTCGGCATCCTGATCCGCCAGAACGTGACCGCGCAGCGCAAGCAGCTCGACGCGCGGGACGTGCTGCTCACGCCGGACCTGGGCTCGCTCGCGTTCACGGATTTCCAGAACGCGAAGCAGGCGATCGCCGCCGGCGCGGCCGCCGCGACCGCGGCGCTGCCGAAGCTGCGGCGCTTCGCGCTCACGCCGGAACAGTACGCGGCCTACCGGTCCTCACATGCGCAGCCGCTGCCGCCGCCGATCCGGATCACGCGCATCGACATCAAGACCAGCGGCGGCGTGCCGAAGCGCGTCGTCAGCAACGCGCTGCACGTGAAACCGGGCGACATCTATGATCCGAAGACCGTCAGCCAGGACCTGCTCGGCCTCACGACGGGCGGCAACTTCGAGAGCGTCACGCAGCAGATCGTCAGCCGCGGCGACGACAACGTGCTCGAGATCGACGCGCGCGAGAAGTACTGGGGGCCCAACTTCCTGCTGTTCGGGCTCGGCATGTCGAGCAGTTCGACCGACGAAGGCGGCTTCCGCCTGCACGTCGGCTACCGGCGGCCGTGGCTCACGGAATCGGGGCTCGAATTCCGCGCGGACACGACGATCGGCAGCGACCTGCAGTCGGCGCGCGTCGAATTGCGCCAGCCGCTGTCGACCGCGTACGGCGTCTACCTGTCGCCGTACGCGGAATATCAGCGTCGCTACGCGAACCTGTACGACGACTCCGGCGACGTGAAGATCACGCAGTACCTGATGCAGACGGCGCGCGCCGGGATCGACCTCGGCCTGCCGATCGCGCGGCTCGGCGATTTCCGCATCGGTCTCGGCTACGTGACCGGGCACGGCTCGCCGACCTACAACCTGCCGTTCGACGACGGCAGCGGCCAGGCGCTGCTATGGCCGAGCTTCACGTCGCAGGCGTTGATCGCGCGGGCGCGGCTCGTCATCGATCAGCTCGACGATCCGATGTTCCCGCGCAAGGGTTATTTCGGCGAACTGCGGGTCGAACGCTCGCTGGTGTCGCGCAACGGCGGCTCGGCACAGGATTTCGCCGACGGGATCAGCAACGCGCCTTACACCGAGATCTACGGCAAGGCGATGATCGCGCAGCAGTTCGGCCGGCACAGCGTCAGCGCGACGATCGAAGGCGGCAAGAGCATCGGCGGCACCAACCTGATCAATGCGTTCAACTTCACGCTGGGCGGCTTCCAGCATCTGTCTGCCTATGCGGCCGACCAGTTGAACGGCAACGAGCTCGCGTACGGACAGATCACGTACATGAACCAGTTGATGACGTTCAACGCGTCGCCGATCAAGGCGCTGTCGGTGGGCGCCAGCGCGGAAGTCGGCAACGTCTGGTCGAGCGGCCAGAAGATCGGCGGCGGCGCGCTCAAGCAGAGCTACACGTTCTTCACGAGCCTGTCGACCGCATTCGGGCCCGTCTATATCGGCGTGGCGCTCGCGCCCAGCGGCCGACGCAACTTCTACCTGCAGCTCGGCCGTACTTATTGAGCATGCGCGGATGCCGCTGCGGCGGCATCCGTGGCGCCGTCCCGGCGGCAGCTGTCGACTTCACGGCGGGCCGCGGGTCGGGCCTCGCGCGACGTCGTGCTAGACCGGCCAGCTGATCTCGAATCGCGCGCCGCCGAGTTCGACCGGATCGACGACCGCGATCCGGCCGTTGTGCGCGTGGAGCACCTGTCGCGTGATCGACAGGCCGAGCCCGTAGCCGCCGGTGCGGCGGTCGAGGCGCACGAATGCGTCGAAGATCCGTTCGCGCTCGCTCTCGGGCACGCCGGGGCCGTCGTCCTCGACGAAGATGCCGACGTTGCCGTGCACGAGCGAGATTCCAACGACGATCCGCGATTTCGCGTACTTGCTCGCATTGCGCAACAGGTTGCGCATCGCATACGACATCAGCCGCCGGTCCATCTTCACGCGCAAATCCGCTCCGATCTCGATGCGCGACTCGATCGCCCGGTCCGGATACAGCAGTTGCGCGTCGTTCACCTGATGCTCGAACCACGCGACGGGCGCCGTCATCTCGAGGTTCGACTGCAGCGAGCTGTATTCGAGCCGTGCATACGTGAGGCTCATGTCGATCAGCTCCTCGAGCTCGGTCACGTCCTGCGCGATGCTGTCGAGCGCGCCCTGGTATTCGGCCGCCGAACCCGGTTCGCGCAGCATTTCGAGCGCGAAGCGCACGCGCGCGAGCGGCGTGCGCAACTCGTGCGAGATCCCGTTGGTCAGATCGCGCTGCGCGGCGATCAGCCGCTCCATGCGCATCGCGAGCGCATTCAGCGTGCGCGCCAGCGGGCCGATGATCACGCTGTGCGATTCGCGCGCGCGCGTGTTGAAGCGCCCGCCGGTAAAGTCGATCGCGCGCTCGCGCACCATCACGAGATCCGACCAGACCGGCCGCATCCACCGGTACGCGGCGAGCGCGGGCGCGGTAAACACGAACGCGAGCACGATCCAGATGTCGCCCGGCAGCGAGTCGAACGCATGCCATACGACCTGCGGCGACAATTCGACGCACAGCGCGAGCGCGGGCACCAGCGCGGTCAGCAACACGAGGCCGAGCAGATGCAGGTAGGTGCGCAGGTACAGGCGCGACCAGCTCGGTATGCGGTCGGCGCGTGTGTCGGTCCACGCGCGCCGGAAATGCAGCCAGCGCCATTTGACGTAGCGCAGCGTGGGCAGCGGCGGTGCATCGGGGTGCGAACGGGTTCGTCGAATCATCGCGGCTCCCGGCCGGCGGGCGGAATGCCCGCGCGGAACGTGACGGCGTCGCGCGAGCGCGGCGTCATTCCCACGCGTGCTTGCTGAATTGATAACCCTTGCTGCGGATCGTCTTGATCCGCTGCGGGTTGCTCGCGTCGTCGCGCAGCTTGCGGCGCAGCTTCGAGATGCGCCCGTCGATCGTGCGGTCGAGGCCGTCGAATTCGACGCCGCGCAACTGCAGCATCAGATCGTCGCGGCTGACGACTTCGCCCGCATGACACACCAGCGCCCACAGCAGGTCGAATTCGGCCGACGTCAGATCGGGCGTGCTGCCGTCGGGCAGCACGACGGTGCGGTCGGTGCGGTCGATCGAGAACTTGCCGAACGCGTAGCGCTCCGGCTGCGGCGCGGTGCTCTCGGCCGCGCGCGCGGGCGCACGGCGCAGTTGCGCCTTGATCCGCGCGAGCAGGATGCGCGGCTCGACCGGCTTGTGCACGTAGTCGTCCGCGCCGAATTCGAGGCCGAGCAGCTCGTCGAACGGTTCGTCGCGCGCCGTCACCATGATGATCACGCCGTCGTACTGCTTGCGCGCCTCGCGGCAGATTTCGAAGCCGTCCTTGCCCGGCAGGTTCACGTCGAGGATCACGAGATCGGGACGAATGGACAGGATCGCCGGCACCGCGGCGTCACCATGCAGCACGGTGTCGACTTCATAGTCGTTCTTGCGCAGGTAGCCGGCGATCAGCGTGGACAGGCGGGTGTCGTCTTCGACGAGCAGGATGCGAAAAGACATGGGTAGCGGTCGGATCATCGGGAAAGCCGCGGCGGCGCCGGCCGGTGCCGGACGCCGGCCCTCGGCCGAAACGTACCGCATGATACTGCGCCCGCCGCCTGCCTGTTTGCCGGTCTTGAAAATAAGGGCGCGATTCCGGCCGAGCTTGACGAATCGGCGCCGGGACGGTTCCATACGGGCTCGCCGGAATCCGGCCGTGCCTCTACCCTGCCCGACGTGATGAATTATCAATCGATTCTTGAACGCATCCACACCGAACTCGCCCCCTGGATCGGCCAGGGACGGGTGGCCGACTATATTCCCGAGCTCGCGAAAGTGCCCGCCGACAAGTTCGGGATGGCCGTCGTGACGCTCGACGGAAACGTTTACACGGTCGGCGATGCGTACGAGCGCTTCTCGATCCAGAGCATCTCGAAGCTGTTCGCGTGCACGCTCGCGTTCCAGCTGCTCGGCGACGAGCTGTGGGAACGGGTCGGCCGCGAGCCGTCCGGCACCGCGTTCAACTCGCTGGTCCAGCTCGAAAGCGAGCGCGGCAAGCCGCGCAATCCGTTCATCAATGCGGGCGCGCTGGTGGTCACCGACGTGCTGTGCCGCCGCTTCGTGAAGGCCGAGACGGCGCTCGTCGAATTCGTGCGGCGGCTGATCGGCTCGAACGACATCGACTACGACTCGCGCGTCGCGTTGTCGGAGTTGCAGCACGCGGAACGCAACCGCGCGATGGCGCATTTCATGGCGAGCTTCGGCAACATGCAGATGCCGCCCGATACGGTGATCGACGCGTATTGCCGCCAGTGTGCGATCGAGATGAACTGCGTCGAGCTTGCCACCGCGGCGCTGTTCCTCGCGAATGGCGGTATCGCGCCGGCGACCGGCGAACGGGTCGTCGATTCGAGTTCGGCGAAGCGGCTGTCGGCGCTGATGTTGACCTGCGGGACGTACGATGCGGCGGGCGATTTCGTGTATCGCGTCGGGTTGCCGGCGAAAAGCGGCGTCGGCGGCGGGATCGTCGCGGTGCTGCCCGGGGAGATGGCCGTGTGCGTGTGGGCGCCAGGGCTGGATGCGAACGGGAACTCGCTGGCGGGGACATTGGCGCTGGAGTGGTTGACGACTTATACGGAGCGGTCGATTTTTTGAAGCGTCGAAGTCAAGCGTGCCTCATCTGGCGCGACGGCGGCAGATTCCTGTCGGCGCGCGCCAGAGCGCTCAATGGGAAATTCGGCCATCGGCAGCAATCGACCCATCTCAGGCCGGTCGACGGCGTAGCCGCGGATTGATCCAATCGCCCACAATCACGCCCCCTCTTTCGCGAGCGACCGCCAGGTAGCACAGAATTCACTGCGAGGATTGGCTGGCCGCGCAGCGCGTGCTCATCCCACCTGCGGTGGACGCGTCGCCGTCAATGCTTCAGCTACTTGCCACAGGCGAATCGAATCCGCGCTCTTGGCGGAGCGGGGCTGTTTGGCAACGTGCGAGTTCCCGACGAGCAGAAAACGTGGGCCGTAGAATGCGCCCTGAGTCGCTGTGGGATCGACTGCCGCGCGCAAGAGCGAGTCCGTGGCCCATTCCACGTCCATGGACGGTACAAGTCGGAACGATAGCCTCTTGCGGGTTGAATCAGTACCCATATTCGGACCGCTCGTCTGAAGATTGGTGCGCGTATGGCCTGGGTGGGCACTCGTACTGAGCAGGGGCCAGCCACGCTCGCGCGCAATTTCTGCCAATCGATTCGCCAACAGCAGGCAGGCCAGCTTGGACTGCGCATACGCCGTCATGGGCTTGTACGACCTTTCGCCTTGAAGGTCGTCGAAATTGATTGTGGCACCCATTGCGGCGCTGCTTGTCATCGTGGCGACGCGAGGAGACTTCGCTTCAAGCAGAAGCGGCAACAGCAGATTGGTCAGTGCGAAGTGACCCAGAAAATTGGTCGCAAGCTGTAGCTCGAATCCGTCCGAGCTCAGTACACGCGTCGGCGGCATCATGATCCCTGCGTTGTTGACGAGCACGTCGAGAGGGCGTCCCTCCTCGAGCAACTGGCGACCAAAATTCCTCACACTCGCGAGGCTGGAGAGATCCAACGTGCGGACCTCAATCGATGTCCCTGGAAACTCCTTGCGTATATCCCGGCGGGCGGCATCGCCTTTCGACTCGCTGCGTACCGCCATGATGACGTCGGCACCAGCCGCCACCAATCGCCTGGTCGCCTCCTTGCCGGTGCCGCTATTGGCTCCGGTAATGACAATACGGCGCCCCCGCTGATCAAGAGGTTTGTACATTCGCGTTTCTCCTATGATTTCATTCGATAAAGCCGGGCTCGGACGCGGACAGCTGGCAGGCATTCAGCTTCAGCCGACAACGCACGTGCGGCTGGGAAATGGGTCTGGTGTCGGCCGGTCCGGGTGGACCCGCAGGGATGACTTTGGTGAAGTACACCGCATAGTGTAGTTTTCCGGACGAAAAGTAAACTCACCAGTGTAAATTTTCGGCTGCTTGGGCAGCCCACCCCCGACGTGCCTTACCGACCGCAAGTGGCCGAACCCGGTCGTCGAAGGCAGCACGGCACTCCCCCGTCCGTCGGTACCGATGGAATCGCATGCGGGTTATATATTCGTAGCGCAGGACGCTGGCGCTGGAGTGATTGACGACTTATACGGGGCGGTCGATTTTTTTAGGTGGCGAAGTTAGACGCATCTCACCCGGCACAACGGCGGCAGGTTAATATCGGCATACTCAATGGAGAGCACGTCGCCTTACAACAATCGGCCTTGAGAGACACCCGAAGGCTTATACAAAAAATCAACAAAAATGAAAATATTGCTCATCGCCTCGCTAGGAGTTTCATTGTTTTCTCAAACATCCCAAGCCTTTGCGGATAGTGATAACGGAAAAAAGATCTTCCTGGCGAGATGCGCCATGTGTCACGGAGCAGACGCCAGAGGAACGGGACCATTGGCCAATAAAAGCAACCCGCCCACGCCCGATCTTACGACGCCCGCTTTCAAAAAACGGCTGAGTGATTACCCGGGCGTTATCGTTTCATCCGTCATACTTCGCCCGAACGGCGACCTGATTCCCAAAACCTTGCGAGAGAATGGCGTAAAACTGCCGCCGCATCCGTGGACGGTCAAAGATTTTCGCGATTTGAATCAATATATGACCGGATTGATTTCAAAGAAATAGCATACTGAACTTCGATACATCGGCTAAGCGATTTCATCCATTCGTTGCATCGGCGGGTTGAATCCTAAAAGTACGGCGGTCACTCGTCCGGATACTGTCGCTGGCAGGGGTCGGCCGATGCGGTCTTCCGGTGAGCGTCAGTCCGGCATCCCGTCATGGTCGCCGAGCGGTCTGTCGGGCCAGTCCACCCATCGGTCCGCGCGGGTCAGTTCGTACGCTTCGTTGAGCGGGTAACGAATGCGGTTGTCGTCGCGAGGACGTTCGCCGATCACCATCAACCTGACTTCGTCCTTCGTATTGTTGATGAAGGTGTGACAAATTCCGGTGCCTGCCGGAAACGCGACGGAATCGCCCTCGGCAATGGGGTGAAGCACGCCGTCGATCCATACGTCGGGCTTGCCTTCGAGCACGTACACAAACTCCTGCTCGGTACTTTCGGCGTGGGGATATGACGTCCGCCGTCCGGGCAGAAGCCTGACATGATGGATTCCAATACGCGTAATGCCGAGTGCGGCTGAAAGCGGCGCGTCGAACGCCATTGGCTCGGTATCGCCGCGATAGGAATGCGCATCCGGTTCTTCGAGTTCAGTCCAGTGCTTGATGAAATCTGGCCGGCTCATCGGGGTTCTCCTTTAAGAGGCGCGCCGCGTCGTTGAACGGATCACTGGAGAACGATGACTTTTCCACCGTTACGCTCGAACTCGGCGCGAGTCGTACGACTGGCCTCCTGTGCCAACGCGTCACTAAAAATGTCTCGAAAAAACAATTTTGGTGGCCGATACGCTTCCCGGAACATCTGGAACGACCCGCCTGCGACGTTCGGGCCATCGTCAACACGCACCAGCCACGAGCACTTGAGATCGAGCCGCTTAAGCGCGGCGTTTACCCGATGTTCAACAGCAAGATAACCGTCCGTACCCTTCGCTATCGCGCGGAACTCTTCTGCCGTTACCTGCGTAACGACGATTTCCGGTTGATCCGTGCTCGTCAAGGACACCCATCCCAGGGTCGCCATGTCGGTGTCGGCAGAAAATTCAACGATCGGAAATTGTTCCGCGCTGGTATCCGACTGTAACCAAACGATGGTGTCGTAAATAGTGGTCATGGTAGAGGGAGGATAGGCAAATCAAGCGGTGCTGCCAACATGACAGAATCGATTGTCGACGAACGATACAACCTTGTTGAGCGACCGAGAACGGCCGCTTCTCGCCCGACAGTCTTGGGGGTTCTCTCATGTGGCTGCAATGCCGTCGACGGGGCTACCGATAACCTGCTCTATCAGCCAGCGTCGAGCAATGTCGGTACATATTGATGGCCGCTCCAGCGTCGGAAAGTGCCCGCATCCTTCCAGCGTCTCGAAACGAGCATGCGGCATCATCCTGGCGATCCGACGGCCGACATCGACCGGAACGAAGCGGTCTGCCTCGCCCCATATGAGAAGTGTCGGAATCGCACTCGTGGCCAGCGTCGACCAATGATCCGAGCGAGTCAAAGTCGCATCGGATTGTCGCGCGAACATGTCGGCACCCGTATCGCGAGCCATTTGAACAAACGCTGCTCTCGACCTGATATCTACAGGGGGAATGGCGTTTTCGGCAAATTCGGCGATAACTTGCTCATGTTCCCCCTCCCGAATCCTTCGGCTGGTGTCGCGAACACGATCCGGATACGGGGGTAGTCCGGGCTGACAGTTCATCAACCACAGTCCACGCACGCGCTGCGGCGCGCACGCGACTACTTCCATCGCGATACAACCACCGTAAGCCGTGCCTGCAATGATGAATGGGCCGTCGATGGAAGCAAGCAGCCTCTCGGCGCTTTCAGCGAACGTAGGATAGGCCAGCATCCGGACGGACGGTACGACCAGATCGTTCAACCGTTCGAGTTGATCGGCATACATGCGTCCGTCGCAGGGCATTGCGGGCAAAAAGACGAGCGGTAATGGCATGGCACTCTGCGAAGACGGATTGCACGACTGCGGTAACAAGTTTGCGACCTCGGCGGTCAATTTTTTGAAGTACGCGCGCAAAAAATTCAGACGCGACTCGTCAACAGCGCGGACTCCTTCAGGCCCACCGCACCGATTTCCGCTTTAGACACGTTATTCCGCCTGATTCATTTGTTTCCTGCCAATCGTTCGGCCGATCCGGAACGATCGGCGCGGGCGTCGCAAGCCACTGGCACAACGAACCATCGGACAACGCGTCTTTCACCATGCCGTCGATCCCGGCATCGATATCGCAATCCAGCTCCCATCCGGCCGCGACGATGAACATGGGCGACTGGTGTGCCGCGTAATCCTTTATATCAACCAGGAGAGACTCCAGTCGAAATGAATCGGCATCCGCCGACAGCGGCAAGGAAATCGAAAACTGCGCACCCCACTCGCGCTCTTCAATTCGCATGCAACCGCGAGCACCCGTGAATTGTGTCGACTTGGCCCCGTAGACGAAAAGCAGCTCATCCTCCCCCGCCCGCCATCCCGCCAAGCCTTCGCCGTCGGCCCATTCTTTGCGGACCTCCGATCCGGTCTTGAAATCGAGGACGGACACTTCGTGAAACGCATCAAAGAACGGGGTGCAGATTTTCGCGAGGGAAAAAACGATCTCCTGGCGCTCGGCCAGCGAGACCGATCGCTCTAACGTCACGGATATATCGAAGCGTTCCGGCATTGCCTGATTCTCCATCGGACAGCCACACTGGAAGTACGCCCTTGAATCAGATCTCTTCAAGCCGAGATCGCACGCTGAACAGCGATCTCGCGACAGCCTACATCGGAGCCCCCTCCGCACCAGCCACGTGCGCCGGCAAAACCTGCTCAGCGGAGTCGGCGCGAGAACGCATCCCGGTTTATATTGCATCGGTTCGCGCGTACCAACGTCAGATAAGGCTGCACCGAAAAAATTGCCCGAGCTATTGGAGAGCGTCATTCATGAACGAGGAAACCGCACCGGATATCGAAATGGCAACCCACACGCCCGCCCATGGTGACAACACGCCTGCTCAAAGCACGCTCTACCAGATTCCCCCGATCGCGCCATCCAAAACCGCGCTGCTCGTCATGCATTACCAGACCGACATCCTCGGCCTGTTCCCGTCGGTCGCGCCCGAGCTGCTCGCCAATACCCGCCGCCTCTGCGACGCGGCACGCGCCGCCGGCGTCGGCGTCTGGTTCGCGAATCTCCGCTTCAGCCCCGGCTATCCGGAAGTCAGCCCGCTCAACAAGAACGGCCAGGGCATCAAGCAACTCGGCCTCTTCATCGACGATGCCCCCTGTCCCGAACTGGCCAAACGACCCGACGAACCGCTGATCGTCGCCCACCGCGCGAGCGTGTTCTTCGGCACCGATCTGCAGGCGCGGCTCATTGCCCAAGGCGTCGATACGCTGATCATGGTCGGCATCGCGTCGACCGGCGTGATGCTGTCGTCGATCGCCCATGCGAGTGACGCCGATTTCCGCCTCTACACGATCAAGGATTGCTGCTACGACCCGGACCCGATCGTCCACGAGCATCTGTTCGCCACCGCGTTCGAATCGCGCACGACGGTACTGTCGCTCGCGGATGCGCTGCGGCTGCTGGCGTGACGACGGGCGAGCCGCAGCATCCGCCTCACTTCGCGATAAACACCCCCGACGTCGGACACGTGCCCTGCGTATTGCCGTCCGTCACGAGCGACGCCGCGCTCGGAAATTGCGCGGTCGCATTCGTCTTCACCGCGATCCATGCTTCGGTGAAATAGCTCACGCCGTTCGTCTTCGTGCACTTCAGCGACACCGCGCTGCGCGTGTTGCTGCCGAACGCGCCTTCGAACGCCGACAGCAACTGGTTACGCGTGACCGTCTTGCCCGCGTTCGCCTGCAGGAACGCGTTGAACGACGTGTTGCCGAGCCGGCTGATCATGCCCGACGCCTGGTTCCAGTACGCATCGGGCGTCGCCGAATTCGAACACGTGCCGTGCTTGAACCATTCGTGCTTGTCGAGGCACGAAGCAACGCCCGGCATGTACGTCGACAGCGTGTTGCGGGTCGCGCTGCTGATCGGGTACGCGTCCATGCTGCACCACTGGTGCGCGTTGTCGAGGTCGATGTCGTTCTGCGGCACGCCGCAGTAGAACGGCTGGTTGCCGTCGTAGCGGTTCGGCCACAGCCCGTGCAGCGACAGGCTCGTCGCCGCGTACGAGCCGGCGAGGTTCGTGCATTCCGGGGTGTCGTGCGACGCGCAGAAACCCGGCTCCCACGACGCGGCGAGCAACAGGTAGTCGTAACTGGTCTGCGCGGCGGCGTGCAGTGAAACGGAAGCGACGGCGAGTGCGGCAGCGGCGCGGGCGAGCGTCTTGAGCATGGCGTGTTTCCTCGGAAAAGGCTTGCGGTCGCGGGATGCGCCGCAAGGTTGTCGAATGTCTGCCCGCGATTGTTGCTGCCGCAACGTGGCACGAATGTGAAGGTGCACGAAAGAATGCGCGCTTCGCTCAGGTGCCCAACTGCGTACACGCGCGCGCCGACGCTTCGGGCCCCTCGAGCGCGAGAATCTGCCACACGCCGATGCTGACGCGCCGGCGCGCCGCGGTCGACGCATCGGCCAGCAACGCCTCGACACGCGGTGCGACATCGGGCGCCTTCTGCTGCAGCGCAGCGTGATGCCGCGCGCGCGACGCCGGTTCCGGTTCGTACACGTCGCACAGGCGCACCATGCCGGCGAGGCCGGCCAGCGTGTCGTCCTTGTCGATCGCACCCGGCTCGACCGGCGCGAGCCCGTTGCGCTCGTCCGGCGGCAGCTTGCTGCGCGCGCCTTCGTCGATCGCCGTGGCCGAAGCCGGCGGCAGGCCGCCGATCGCCGCGACGATCCGGCTGCCCGCGGCGATCATGTCGCCCTGGCACGCGATCCTCTCGGCGGCCGGGACGTTCGAGCAGAACGACACCGACGTCCGGTACACGTCGTTGCTCATGCGCGGCACTTCGTCGGTGCCCGCCTGCGCGAAGCTGGCGCTTGCCAGCGCCAGCGTCAACGCGGCGGGAATCAGGATGCGGAACGCCGTCGTCTCGTTCATTGTTGTCGTCCGTGGGTTTTTATCGCGGGCAATATCGGCGGGCCGCACCGCGCGCAGGCGCCCTTCGTGATGCCGGACCCGCTTCCGGCGCCACGCGTTTTACTTCATCGACGCCGCCTCCGATCCGCCGGGCGACAGCGCTGCGCTGTCCTGCTCGCGCCATGCACGCCGCGATGCCATGATCGCGCTCACCGCCGAGCGCGCGACCTTCCACCACGCGAACGGACGCGGATCGGCGAGCATGCTGAGCGCACGTGCATAGTCGAGCGTGAGGCCGGGCGTCCACGCCATCGTCACCGCGCGCTTGCGGATCTGCGCGGCCACCCATAGCTCGGGGGTAAGCAGCAGCCGCACGAATGCCCCCCATCCGGCCCGCGCGCCCTTCAGGCGCCACACCGCACCGTCGAGCGCGGCCTCGAGCGCATTCGACACGGTGCTCGAGCAATTGCGGTACGTGAGGTTGTACGTCGTGTTCTGCCGGTACGACGACCAGAACGCGTCGAGCTTGGCCGGATCGTAGTTGCGAATGCGCACGCGCACGGTCGACGGACACCACGCCTTCGACTCGGTCGCATAGTCGGGCTGGAACAGGCCGGGCACGTCGTTCTCGCGCGTCGCCCGCAGGATGCGCGTGAATTCGTCCGGAGAACGATCGATTTCGACGCCCGGATACAGGCTGATGTAGATGCCCTCTGGCGACTCCAGCGCCGCATGGCCGGTCGAGATCACGCCGTTGACGTCCACCGCCGCGATGTAGCGGTCGATCACCGGGTAGCGCTGCGCTTCGGCCTTCGACGTGCCGGTCGGCGTCCATACGTGCACGGTGAGCGCCCGCTCGCCGTCGGCCGGCGGGCCGTCCCATTCGGATTGCGCGAACTGCGGCTGGTCCGGTGCGTCGTCGAGATCCGGTGCAAGCGCCGGCGTGGGCGACGTCGCGAACGCCGGGTTGCGCGTCAGCCGCCGCACGCGTGCGGCGAGGCTCAGCATATGCATCCCGCCGAACATCAGCAGCAGGCCGAGGCAGTACGGCACGGTGCCCGCGTAGTGCGTCGGGTACGGCTGGAAAAAGAAAATCGCCAACAGGATCTCGACCACGCCCCACGCGAACGCGACGTGCCAGCGGCGATAGCGCACCATCCACGCGGACGTGCATTGCAGCAGCCCGTCGACGAGAAACAGCGTGCCGAAGATCATCGACAGCAGAAAGTGGCCGTGATGATGGCCGGCGAACACGAGCCCCGCCGCCATCACGACCGCGATGCCCTTCACGTAGCGCAGGATGCGCTGCCCGCCGACACCGCTGCCGGCCACCGCGAGCGTCGCGAGTCCCTCGATCAGGAACAGCCACGCGAACAGCTCGATCGGAAAATGCAGCGCGCCGTCGAGTGCATCGACAAAAATGCCGATGCCCGCGGCCACCCACAGCCAGCCGAGCACGGTCAGCCCGCGCCAGCGGGTTCGCAGATATTCGATGCCCAGCAGCAGCAACACCAGTCGTACCATTGCGCCCTCGTATCTTTTTCGGGATACGCGCGGCCTCGCGCTCCCTGTCGTGTCGACCGCGTGTCGGGCGACGCGCCGGCCGGAAAGCGGTCATCGTTGCCAGCGCGTCATGTCGTCGACATGCTCGATGGCGGCCGGCACGCGCCGCTCTGGGCGAATAATAAGATATGAAGGGGCCGCTTGAAAGCCTCGCGAAAACGTCTTCGATGGGGCGCGGAGGGGAGCGGCTGCCCACTGCCACAGCAGGGTTCGGGTTCGACAACGTGCGACGGATACGCGAGAATCCGGCTTCCGAGGGCGAAAGCCACCCAACCGAACCGCACAGACGGGACAAGAACACATGCATGGACCGATTCAACGCCGGCACATGCTGGCCGCCACTCGCCGGGTTCCACGCCGGCCCCTGTCCGTCATGGCGCTGGCCGACGCATGAAACAGGAGCATCGACATGCCCCATCCGCCGCTTCATCCATCCTCGCTCGGCCCGCAACTCAAGCGCTGGCGCGCGCTGCACCGCGTGAAGCAAAGCCATGCAGCCGAACTGTTCGGCGTCGCGCAATCGACGATCTCGCGCTGGGAAGCCGGCCTCCAGCAGATGTCGCCCGCCGAGCGCGCGACGGCCGAACGGCTGCTCGCGGCGCGCCTCGACTCGGCGGGCGACCACGCACTCGCGCGGCTGATCGCCGGCAGCGCGGGCCGCATGCATCTCGTGTGCGACCTCACGCACCGCCTGCTGGCCAGTTCCCCAGCACGCGCGGCCGAGTTCTCGCAACCGCTTTCGACGTTGCTCGGCACGTCGCTGTGGCGCTACGCGACACCGGAGATCGTCCGCATGGAAGCCGCGCTCGACCCGTTCGGCTGGCACGACCGCGCGGGGCCGCCGAGCGTCGAGTTCGACACCGGCGCGAATGCGTCGCGCGTCGTGCCGATTCGCGGCAGCCGATGCCGGTGGACACGGATGACACTGTCGGACAGCTCGGCCGTGCGGCTCGTGGAGACGCTCGACGCACACTGACAGTCGCGCATATTTCATGCGTGGACGCACCACGGCCGGCCGGCGTACGCTTGGCGGTTCATCGCAACGACGCCGACCATGAACCCCGATACGATCCACGCGCGACTCGCGTTCCTGCGCGAAGCCGAACGCCTGAAGGACGTGCTGCGCAGCAGCCACACGTCGGCCGGCCGCCCGGAAAGCACGGCCGAGCACAGCTGGCGGCTGTGCCTGATGGCGCTCGTGTTCACCGACGCACTGCCCGGCGTCGACGCGCTGAAGCTGCTGAAACTGTGCGTCGTCCACGACCTCGGCGAGGCGCTGCACGGCGACATCCCCGCGATCGAGCAGGCCGCGCATCCCGACAAGAGCGCACATGAACGCGACGACCTGCTGACGCTGACCGCGTCGCTAGACCGCGCGGTGCGCGACGAGATCGTCGCGCTGTGGGACGAATACGAGGCGGCCGCCTCACCCGAAGCCCGCGCGGCGAAGGCGCTCGACAAGCTCGAAACGATCGTGCAGCACAACCAGGGCAGCAATCCGCCCGATTTCGACTATGCGTTCAATCTCGGCTACGGCCGGCGCTATACCGATGCTGCGCCGCTGTTCCGCGCGATCCGCGAAATCGTCGACGCCGATACGCAGCGCAAGATCGACGCGGGTGGGGAGCGCGCATAGGCTCGCAGGATCGGGAAACTTCACGCTCATACCCCTGTACGAATGGGGCCGACGCCGGAGCAGGTTGATGCGCTGCGCGCGCTCGACGAGGAACGTGACCGACCGATGATGGCGATCGTCGCCGCACGGCAGCAGTGCGGGCGCGGCGAATCACCGCCTTTTCACAGATCGAGACAATTGCGCCGTCCGGCCCGCATATCGGTACGGCGTCCACACAATTCAGCACAATTTCCACACGTTTTGGCGCGAATTCCTCGCTTACCATGAACGCCTGATTCGATTCGGCACACCCGCGCGATGCGTACGCGGAACCCGTCGCGGGCAACATGCCCGGCATGCGACGCCGACCGGATCGTTCCGCTCGGCCGCACGCATCGCCGGCGCCGGCTTCATCCTCGCCGCATTCTCATGACCCAGAAGACCCATCGCCGCCGGCGCATCGTGCTGGCTACCCTTGCCGTCGTCGCGATCGCCGTCGGCATCACGCTGAAGGCCTGCGCGCCGACCAAGCATCCGCAATACCTTTCCGCGCCGGTCACGCGCGGCGATCTCGAGAACGCGGTGCTCGCGACCGGCGCGCTGCAGGCGTTCAGGCAGGTTGACGTCGGCGCGCAGGTGTCGGGGCAATTGAAGACGCTGAAGGTCAAGCTCGGCGACAAGGTCACGAAGGGCCAGTGGCTCGCCGAGATCGACCCGGTGATCTCGGAAAACGCACTGCGCCAGGCGCGCGCCAGCGAAGAAAGCCTGCGCGCGCAGCAACGATCGACCGCCGCACAGTTGACGCAAGCCGAACTCGCGTTCCGCCGCCAGCAGGCGATGCTGCCCGACGATGCGACGTCGCGCGAATCGTTCGAAGCCGCGAAGGCGACGCTCGACGTGCAGCGCGCGACCCTCGCGTCGCTCGCCGCGCAGATCCGTTCGGCCCGCATCCAGATCGAGACCGCACAAGCCAACCTCGGCTACACGCGCATCGTCGCGCCGATCGACGGCGAGGTCGTCGCGATCGTCACGCAGGAAGGCCAGACCGTGATCGCGCAGCAGCAGGCGCCGGTGATCCTGAAGCTCGCGAATCTCGACACGATGACCGTGAAGGCGCAGGTGTCGGAAGCGGACGTGATCCGCGTGAGCGCCGGCCAGACCGCTTATTTCACGATTCTCGGCGAACCGGACAAGCGTCACTACGGCAAGCTGCGCGCGATCGAACCGGCACCGCAGAACTACGCCGACGCGCAAAGCGCGCTCGGCGGAGGGGCCGGCGGCGGCGCGAAGCCGAACGCCGCGGTGTTCTACAACGCGCTGTTCGACGTGCCGAATCCCGAGCACCGGCTGCGCATCGCGATGACCGCGCAGGTCAACATCGTGCTCGGCAACGCGCGCAACGCGCTCAGCATCCCGGCCGCCGCGCTCGGCGAGAAGCGCAAGGACGGCACCGTCGCGGTACGCGTGCTGCGCGCCGACGGCAGCACGGAAACGCGCCACGTCCGCATCGGCATCAACAACAACGTGCGCGTCGAAGTACTGGCCGGCCTGAAGGACGGCGAGCGTGTCGTGATCGGCGAAGCGTCGGCGGACGAGCGCGCGCCGCTGTCGGACGTGGTGTAACGATGCGCCAGCCCCTGCTGAAACTCGCCGCCGTCACGCGACGCTTTCCGGCCGGCGACAAGGACGTCGTCGTGCTGAACAACGTCAACCTGTCGATCGGCGCGGGCGAGATCGTCGCGATCGTCGGCGCGTCGGGCTCCGGCAAGTCGACGCTGATGAACATCCTCGGCTGCCTCGATCATCCGAGCGAAGGCACGTACACGGTCGGCGGACGTGACACGCACATGCTCGACAGCGACGAACTCGCGCAGCTGCGCCGCGAGCACTTCGGCTTCGTGTTCCAGCGCTATCACCTGCTGCCGCACGTCGACGCGGTCGCGAACCTCGAAATGCCGGCGATCTACGCGGGCACCCCGCGCGCCGATCGGCACGCCCGCGCCCGCGAACTGCTCGCGCGCCTCGGGCTCGCGGATCGCGCGCATCACCGGCCCGGCCAACTGTCCGGCGGCCAGCAGCAGCGCGTGAGCATCGCGCGCGCGCTGATGAACGGCGGCCAGGTGATCCTCGCGGACGAACCGACCGGCGCGCTCGACACGAAAAGCGGCCAGGACGTGATCCGCATCCTGCACGAGCTGAACGCGCTCGGCCATACGATCGTGATCGTCACGCACGACAAGGCCGTGGCGCGCCATGCGCGGCGCATCATCGAGATCAGCGACGGCGAGATCGTCGCGGACCGGCCGAACCGCCACTACGCGGAGGCACTCGCGGAAGTGGGCGTCGGCGCGGCCGCAACGACGGAAACGGCAGCCGACACGCGGTCCGCGCCGGCTTCCGGCGACGCACCGCCGCCCGCCAATAACGATACCGCCGCCGATCCCGCCCCCCGCGCCCGACGCTTCGCCGCCGGCACCGGCCGTTTCGCCGAAGCATGCCGGATGGCGTGGATCGCGCTCGTGTCGCACCGGCTGCGCACGCTGCTGACGATGCTCGGCATCATCATCGGCATTACGTCGGTCGTGTCGATCGTCGCGGTCGGCGAAGGCGCGAAGCGCTACATGCTCGAAGAAATCGGCAGCATCGGCACCAATACGATCAGCCTCTATCCGGGCTCCGACTGGGGCGACAGCCGCGCGGACACGATCCAGACGCTCGTGCCCGCCGACGTCGCCGCGCTCGCCGAGCAGCCGTACGTCGACAGCGCGACGCCCGAAACGTCGCGCACGCTGCTGCTGCGCTACCGCAACGTCGACGTCCACGCGCTCGTGAGCGGCGTCGGCGACAGCTACTTCCAGACGCGCGGAATGCGCTTCGCGCTCGGCGTCCCGTTCGACGACGATGCGGTGCGCCGCCAGGCGCAAGTGGCCGTGATCGACCAGAACACGCGCCGCAAGCTGTTCGGCGCGACGCGCAATCCGGTCGGCGAAGCGATCCTGGTCGACAACGTGCCGTGCGTCGTGATCGGTGTGACCGCCGACAAGAAGAGCGCGTTCGGCAGCGTGAAGAGCCTGAACGTGTGGGTGCCGTACACGACCGCGAGCGGGCGCCTGTTCGGCCAGCGCTATCTCGACAGCATCACCGTGCGCGTGCGCGACGGGCAGCCGAGCGCCGCCGCCGAGAAAAGCCTCGAGAAGCTGATGATCCAGCGCCACGGCCGCAAGGACTTCTTCACGTACAACATGGACAGCGTGGTCAAGACCGTCGAGAAGACCGGCCAGTCACTCACACTGCTGCTGTCGCTGATCGCGGTGATCTCGCTCGTGGTCGGCGGGATCGGCGTGATGAACATCATGCTGGTGTCGGTCACCGAGCGCACGCGCGAGATCGGCATCCGGATGGCGGTCGGTGCGCGCCAGTCCGACATCCTGCAGCAGTTCCTCGTCGAGGCCGTGCTCGTCTGCCTGCTCGGCGGCACGATCGGCATCGCGCTGTCGTTCGGGCTCGGCGCGCTGTTCTCGGTGTTCGTCGCGCAGTGGAAGATGGTGTTCTCGGCCGGCGCGATCGTGACGGCGTTCGTGTGCTCGACGCTCACCGGCGTGATTTTCGGCTTCATGCCCGCGCGCAACGCGTCGCGGCTCGACCCGATCGATGCGCTCGCGCGCGACTGACGAAACATGGCCATCATGCATTCCTCCCCGCTTCACCGTCTCGGCGCATTCGCGTGCGCGGCCGCACTGCTCGCCGGCTGCGCGGGTGCGCGCCATGATCCGCTGCCCGCCGTCGCGATGCCCGCGAACTGGGCCGCGCCGGTCGCGGCCGACGCGCCGGCCGCCACGGGCGACTGGTGGCGCAGTTTCGGCGATCCGCAACTCGACGCATTGATCGACGACGCGCTGCGCGCCAACAACGATCTCGCGATCGCGGCGATCCGCGTGTATCGCGCACAGTTGCAGGCCGGGCTCGTCGATACGAACCTGACGCCCAACGTGACGCTCGGCGCGAACGGCGCCGTATCGCGTACGCTCGACACGCACCAGATGAGCCGTTCGAGCGGTGTCAATGGTTCGCTCAGCTATGAACTCGACCTGTGGGGCCGGCTGGCCGCGCTGCGCGACGCCGCGCACTGGGAGGCCGACGCGACCGCCGACGATCTGGAAGCCGCACGGCTGTCGCTGATCGGCACGACCGCGGCGCTGTACTGGCAGATCGGCTATCTGAACCGGCAGATCGCGCTCGGCGACGCGAATATTGCGTATGCGGAGCGCACGCTCGCGCTCGTGCGGTCGCGGCACACGGCCGGCGCCGTGTCGGGGCTCGACCTCGCGCAGGCCGAACAGAGCCTCGCCGCGCAACGCGCGGCGCAGACGCAGCTGATCCAGCAGCGCACCGAGAACCGCCACGCGCTCGCGATCCTGTTCGACCGGCCGCCGCAGCAGCGCGCGGCCGAGCCGGCTGCGTTGCCCGACGCCGCACCGCCCGACGTGGCGGCCGGCCTGCCCGCCAGCCTGCTCGGCCGGCGCCCCGACCTGCGTGCGGCGGAATTCCGGCTGCGCGAATCGCTTGCGCAGGTCGAC
>NZ_BCPO01000108.1:0-12102 GCF_016586105.1 Burkholderia sp. E168m15 | reverse complement strand
GGCAGCGCCGGCACGACGAGCACGAGCCTCGAGCGCGTGCTGACGAATCCGGTCGGCACGCTCGGGCTCGGCCTCGCGCTGCCGTTCATCCAGTGGAACACGATGCAGTTGCAGATCAGGGTGTCGAAGTCGCAGTACGAGGAAGCGGTCGTCGGGTTCCGCCAGCGGCTCTACACGGCGCTCGCGGAAGTCGAGAACGCGCTGTCGGCGCGCGTGCAGCTCGAACGCGAAGCCGAACAGCGCGCGCTGTCGCTCGCCCAGGCCCAGCGCGCCGAACGGCTGGCCGCCGCGCGCTTCGCGGCCGGCGCGACCGCCGTGCAGCCGTGGCTCGATCAGCAGCAGGTGCTGCGGAGCGCACAAAGCGCCGACGAACTGACGCGTCTGAACCGGCTCAACAACCAGATGAAGCTCTACCGCGCGCTCGGCGGCGGGACTTCCTGACCGGCCGTCACACGCCGCACCTCACCCGCCGCACGCCGGCCGCGTCATTCGCACACGGCCGCTCCACGCCGCGCCGGCGCGAACGCCACCGCGCTCGCGGTCGCGAGCAGGGCCACGCCCGCCGCGCCGTACACCATCACCCAGCCGAAGCCATGCACGAGCGCCGCGTGCAACGCCGCGCCGCTCGGGTCGGCCTGCGCGAGCGCCGGCGCGATCGCCTGCAGCCCGTCGGTGCGGCCCGCCGCGATCTCCTGCGCGAGCCGGCGCAGCGCCGCGTCGCCGATCGCGCCGGCCGGCCCGCCCTTCAGGCTCGCGACGATCCCCGCCACCAGCACGAAGCCCATCGTCGCGATGTTCAGCGCCAACGAGATCATCCGCGCGCTCATGTCGATGCCCGACGCCATCCCGGCCCGCGCACTCGGCACCGCGCCCGTCGTCGTGTCGGTGACGGGCGTATTGGTCAAGCCGAGCCCGATGCCGGCGATCACGCAGCCCGGCAGCATCGTCAGCCAGCTCGCATGATCGGCCGCGCTGCCCAACCGCATCAGCACGAAACCGGCCGCGATCGTGAACAGGCCGGCCGGAATCACGACGCCCGGCCCGTAGCGCAATGCAAGCCGTTCGCCGAACGGCGGCGCGATCAGCGTCGGCAGCGTGTACGCGAGCAACGCGAGGCCGGCCGTCACGCTGTCGTAGCCGAGCGCGACCTGGAACCAGATCGGCAGGTAGATCATGAACGGCCAGAAGCTGAAGTTCATCCCCATCGAGCCGAAGATCGCGCCGGTGAACGCGCGAATCCGGAACACCGAGAAGTCGAACATCGGCCGTGCGCTGGCGCGCTCCGCGATGACGAAGCCGAGCACCGCGAGCACGGTCGCACCGAGCACACCGAGGCCGGCCGCGCTCGTCAGCCCGAGTTCGGCGCTTTGGGTGATGTAGAACGCGAGGCCGAGCACCGCGAGCGACAGCGTGACGATGCCCGCCACATCGAGCGCGCCCGCATGCGGATCGCGCGACTCCTGCACCGCGCCGCCGATCAGCACGAGCGCGACGGCCGCGAGCGGCGCATGGACGAGGAACACCCACGGCCAGCTCGCCAGCGCGACGATCGCGCCGCCGACGATCGGCCCGAAGCCGAGCCCGATGCCGAACACGATCCCCCAGATTCCGAACGCGCGGCCGCGCTCGCGCCCTTCGCGGAACTGGTGCGACAGCACGGCGATCTGGCAGATCAGCATCGCGCCGCCGCTCGCGCCCTGCAGCAGCCGGCCCGCGACGAGCACCGGCACGTTCGGCGCGAGCCCGCACAGCAGCGACGTCGCGCCGAACAGCACGGTGCCGATGACGTACACGCGCTTGCGGCCGAACCGGTCCGCAAGCGTGCCGGCCGCCATCAGCACCGTCGTACACGCGATCGTGTACGCGTTCATGATCCACTGCATGCCGTTGAAATCGCCATGCAGCACGTGTTCGAGCGTCGGCAGGATCACCGGCACGCTCGAGATCTCGAGGCCGAACATCAGCGACGTGAGACAGACGGCCGCGAGCGCGACCGCATTCCTGCGGGAGTCGGATAGCGTCATGCGTATTGCGCGGCGGCCCGGCGACAGGCCGCGCGCCTCCAGGTGAGTAGGATTCGCCGCGCGCGGCCGGCGACGCACGCTGGGCGGGAATCGGTACTATAGTGAGAATTCACCTCCCCATTGACGCACCCGTTTCCATGGACTGGGGAATCTCAGGCCCCAATCGATGCAACGCACAACCCGCCATGACCGACAGACTCGACGGCGTGACGACCTTCGTCCAGGTCGTGGAATCCGGCAGCTTCGCGCTCGCCGCGGAACGGCTCGACATGACGCGCTCGGCCGTCGGCAAGGCGATCGCGCGGCTCGAGAAGCGGCTCGGCGCGCGGCTGCTGCAGCGCACGACGCGCAGCCAGAGCCTGACCGACGACGGCCAGGCGTACTACGACCGCTGCGTGCGCGCGCTGGCGGAACTGGAAGCGGCGGAAGCCGATCTCGACTGCGGCCGCCACGAGGCGCGCGGCAAGCTGCGGCTGAGCGTGCCGCTCGCATTCGGGCATCACTGCGTGACGCCGATCGTGCTCGACCTCGCGCGCACTTACCCGCACCTGCGGATCGACGTGTCGATCACCGACCGTTTCGTCGATCTCGTCGAGGAAGGGATCGACCTCGCGGTGCGGATCGGCCCGCTCGCCGACAGCACGAGCCTCGCGGTGCGGCGGCTCGGCACGCAATACGGGAGCCTCGGCGCGGCGCCGTCGTATCTCGCTCGCCACGGCACACCGCAATCGCTCGACGATCTGAAAAACCACCGCACGATCGCGTATTCACGCTCGGGCGTCGTGCAGCCGTGGTACCTGCGTGCGCCGGACGGCTCGAGCGTCCACATCGACATGCCGCACCAGCTCAGTTTCGACGACGTGCAGGCGATCGCGGCGGCCGGTGCGTCGGGGTTCGGGATCGCGTGGCTGCCGAGCTGGCTGCTCGATCACTACGTGAAGCGCGGGGAGATGGTGGTCGTGCTCGATCGCTGTTTCGTCTGCGAAGGCGACATTCATGCGATCTGGCCGAAAACGCGCTACCTGCCACGCAAGACGCGCTGCGTGATCGATGCGCTCGTGGAGGCGGTACCGCCGATGATCGAGCGCTGAGCGCCAGGCGCCGAGCGCGGACGCAAAGGAAGGCAATGCGCGGCAACCGACGCGCCGCACGGGCGCGTCGGGCCGTCACGCGACGATCACGCCGCGCCGAGATCGGCGAGCGGATGCGCGAACAGTTTCCACGGCGACGTCAGGAAATGCCGCACGCGTTCGGCGCGCAGCTCGACGAGCGACGCAGGCGCCCAGCGCGGCTTGCGATCCTTGTCGACGAGATGCGCGCGCACGCCTTCGCAGAAATCGCCTTCCTCGATCGCGCGCGCCACGATGCCGAGCTCCATCCGGAACGACTCCGCGAGCGTCATCTGCCGGCCGCGCAGCAGCGCCTCGCGCGTCACGGCGAGCATCGTCGGCGAATGGCTCGCGAGCGCGTCGAGCGTCGCCTGCAGCCATTGGCGGTGCTCGCGTGCCAGCTCGTCGCGCGTCAGCTCCTGCGTGAGCGTCGCGACGATCCGCTCGACGCTCGAGCGCTTGTCGAAATGGCGGACGATCCACGGCATCTGGCTGTCGAGCGCCGCATGCGGCACCACGTTGCACGGCGGCTCGAACACCTTGCGCAGCAACGGCAGCGCATCGCCGTCCCACTTCACGCTTTCGATGCGCGTCTCGAACGTGTCGAGCCATGCGGACGGCACGCACAGGTCCGCGAGCTTCGCGGTGAGCGCGTCGGCGCCCGACAGCATCGCGCCGGTCAGCCCCACGTACAGTTCGAGTTCAACCGGCATGCCCGACAGGAAATGCGTCGCACCCACGTCGGGCACGAGGCCGATGCGCGTTTCCGGCATCGCGATCTTGCTGCGCTCGGTCGCGACGCGCAGCGCCGCGCCCTGCGCGAGGCCCATACCGCCGCCCATCGTCACGCCGTCCATCAGCGCGACCACCGGCTTCGGGAACATATGGATCGCGTAGTCGAGCCGGTATTCGTCGACGAAGAACGGCAGCCAGGTCTCGCGCTGCGCGACCATCTTGTACAACGCACGCACGTCGCCGCCCGCGCAGAAGCCCTTCTCGCCCGCGCCGCGCAGCACGACCGCGACGATCTGGTCGTCGTGGCGGCAGCGCTCGAACAGCGCGGCCAGCTCGCCGATCATCGCGTACGACAGCGCGTTGAGCGCGGCCGGCCGGTTCAGCGTGATCAGCGCCACGCGGTTCACCACGCGAAACAGCACCTCGGGCGCGTGCTCCGCGAATGCGTCGTGATTCGTCACCGGCGTACTCATCGTTGCGACTCTCCATCGGTGCGCCACTGCGGCGCGCGCTTGCCCAGGAACGCCGCCACGCCCTCGCGCGGATCGGCCGTGTCGAACAGGTCGACGAAGCGTTCGCGTTCGACCGCGAGCGCCGCGCTTCGCGGCACACCGCGACGTGCAAGGCCGATCAGCTCCTTGCTGTAAGCCACCGCGTGCGGGCTTTGCCGCGCGACGTTGCGCGCCAGCGCGAGTGCCGCCTCGCGCGCGGCGCCACTTTCCACCACGTCCTCGACGAGGCCGATCCGCAGCGCGGTGGCCGCGTCGACGCGCGCGCCGGTCAGGATGATCTTCTTCGCCCAGCCTTCGCCGACGAGCCAGGGCAGCGTCTGCGTGCCGAGCCCGCACGGCAGCAGGCCGACCGACGGCTCGGGCAGCGCCATCTGCGCATGCGTCTCCGCGATCCGCAGGTCGCATGCGAGCGCGCATTCGAGGCCGCCGCCCATCGCATAGCCGTTGATCGCCGCGATCGTCACGACACGTGCGTCGTGCAGCGCCTCGAACGCCGCGCCGAAGCGCGCCGCCATCGCGCGCGCGACCGCGCGATCGCCGTCGGCGAACGTGTTGAGGTCGGCACCCGCGCTGAAGAACTTCGGGCCGTCGCCGGTGATCACCAGCGCACGCACGCGCGGGTTCGCATTCAGTTCGGCGACGGTGGCCTGCAACTGCTGCAGCCCGTCGGCGGTAAAGGCGTTCGCGGGCGGACGCTTGAGCGTCGCGCACGCGATCGCGCCGTCGTCGACATAGTCGAGTTCGATCATCACGCGTCCTTCTTCGTGGCCGGTTGATACAGGCGGATCACCGCCGAGAAATCGAGCTGGCCGTCGCCGCGGCTGCTCATCGTCTGGTACAGCTGCTGCGCGAGCGCGCCGAGATAGACGGGCTGGCGCGCCTGCTTCGCCGCATCGTTCGCGAGGCCGAGATCCTTCAGCATCAGGTCGGTGCCGAAGCCGCCCGAGTAGCCGCGCGAGGACGGCGCGGTCTCGATCACGCCCGGATACGGGTTGTAGGTGTCCGAACTCCAGCAGCGGCCCGTCGACGTGTTGACGATGCCGGCCAGCACCTTCGGGTCGATGCCGAGCGCGACGCCGAGCGACATCGCTTCCGACACCGCCGCCATCGAGATGCCGAGCACGAGGTTGTTGCAAACCTTCGCGACCTGCCCCATCCCGGTCGCGCCGCAATGGACGATGTTCTTGCCCATCCCGGCGAGCACCGGCTTCACGCGCTCGAAATCCGCGTCGCTGCCGCCGACCATGAAGGTCAGCGTGCCGGCCGCCGCGCCGCCGGTGCCGCCCGACACCGGCGCATCGACGAACGCGCCGCCGTGCTCGCGCACCAGCGCGCCGAACGCCTGCGCACTCGCCGGGTCGATCGTGCTCGAATCGATCACGGTCGCGCCCGCACCGAGGCCGGCCAGCACGCCGTTCTCGCCGGACAGCACCGAGCGCACGTGCGGCGCGGCCGGCAGCATCGTGATCACGAACGTCGCGCCCGATGCCGCATCGCGCGGGGAAGCTGCCACCTGCGCGCCGGCGTCCTGCAGCGCGCGCAATGCGTCGGCGCTCAGGTCGAACGCATGCACGTCGTGGCCGGCTTTCAGCAGGTTCAGCGCCATCGGCGCGCCCATGTGGCCGAGGCCGATAAATCCGATTTTCATGTTGGTGTCCTCCGCCGCTCAATGCAGCCGGATCGTCGTGTTCACCGGGCCGGCCGTCGTGTCGTCGTCGAACCAGCGCGCGGTGACCGTCTTGGTCTGCGTGTAGAACTGCACGACCTGCTTGCCGTACGGGCCGAGGTCGCCGAGCTTCGAGCCGCGCGAACCGGTAAAGCTGAAGAACGGCACGGGCACCGGAATCGGGATGTTGATGCCGACCTGGCCAACGTCGATCTCGCTCTGGAACTTGCGTGCCGCCGCGCCGCTCTGCGTGAAGATGCCCACGCCGTTGCCCATCGGGTTCGCGTTGACGAGCGCGATCGCTTCGTCGAGCGTGTCGACTTCCATCACGACCAGCACGGGCCCGAAGATTTCATGCGTGTAGATCGTCATGTCGGTTTTCACGCCGGAGAAGATCGTCGGCCCGATGAAGTTGCCTTCCTCGAAGCCGGCGACCTTCACGTCGCGGCCGTCGAGTTCGAGCTTCGCGCCTTCCTTGATGCCCATGTCGATCAGCGACAGAATCCGCGCCTTCGCACCGCGCGACACGACCGGCCCGACGTCGGTGCCCGCTTCCGAGCCCGCGTTGACCTTCAGCGTCTTCGCCTTCGCGACGAGGTCGGGCAGCCATTCGCGCGCCTGGCCCACCAGCACCGCGACGGACGTCGCCATGCAGCGCTGGCCGGCCGCGCCGAAGCCCGCGCCGACGAGCGCATTGATCGCCTGCTCGCGATTCGCGTCGGGCAGTACGATCGCGTGGTTCTTCGCGCCCATCATCGACTGCACGCGCTTGCCGTGCTGGCTGCCGAGGTTGTACACGTGCGTGCCGACGGCGGTCGAACCGACGAACGAGATCGCCTTCACGAGCGGATGCGTGCAGATCGCGTCGACGACTTCCTTGCCGCCGTGCACGACATTCAGCACGCCTTTCGGTACGCCGGCTTCGAGCGCGAGCTCGACGAGTTCCATCGTCGACATCGGGTCCTGCTCCGACGGCTTCAGCACGAACGTGTTGCCGCACACGATCGCCATCGGGAACATCCACAGCGGAATCATCGCGGGGAAATTGAACGGCGTGATGCCCGCGCACACGCCGAGCGGCTGGCGCAGCGTGTAGGTGTCGACGCCGCCCGCGACGTTCTCCGCGAATTCGCCAAGCTGCAGCGTGCCGATCGAGCATGCGTGCTCGACCACTTCGAGGCCGCGGAAGATGTCGCCTTCGGCGTCGGGAATCGTCTTGCCCTGTTCAGCCGTCAGCGTCTTCGCGATGCGCTGCTGGTTCGCGCGCACCAGATCCTGGAACTTCAGCATGATGCGCATGCGCGCGGCGATCGGCGTGTTCTTCCACGTCGCATACGCGGCGTGCGCGGCCTGCACGGCCGCGTCGACTTCCGCGACGGTCGCGAACGGCACGCGCGCGAGCACCTGCTGCGTCGCCGGGTTGACGATGTCGCGCCACTCGCTGGTGGTGGACTCGACGAAGGCGCCGTCGATCAGCAGCTTGACCGTCGGCACGTCTTGCCCCGTGCGGGGCGTCGGATTCGCGTTCATCAGCGTTTTCTCCTTGCAGTGGGCCGCGTGGCGTCGTGCGACGCGCGGCCGGTTCGGTTCAGCGAGGCGGCGGGCGGCGCGCCGAAAAAAAAGCGGCGCGCACGGCCCGCAGCCGGTCATTTCAGTTCGTTGGCGAAATCTTCTTCCCAGTACTCGCCGGGCATGCGCTCGGTCGCGTCGTCGCCACGCTCGATCTCGCGGCGGCGCAGCTCGACGCGGCGGATCTTCCCCGAGATCGTCTTCGGCAGTTCCGCGAACTGCAGGCGACGGATGCGCTTGTACGGCGCGAGCTTCTCGCGCGAGAAACGGAAGATCTCCAGCGCGAGCGCGGGGCTTTCCTCGTAGCCCTGACGCAGCGTGATGAAGGTCTTCGGCACCGACAACCGCACCGGGTCCGGGCTCGGCACGACGGCCGCTTCCGCGATCGCCGGATGCTCGATCAGCACGCTTTCCAGTTCGAATGGGCTCAGCCGATAGTCGGACGACTTGAACACGTCGTCTGCGCGGCCGATGTACACGTAGTAGCCATCGTCGCGACGCATCGCGATGTCCGACGTACGGTAGTGACCGTCGCGCATCGCATGAGCCGTCGCATCGGGATTGTTCGCGTAGCCCTTCATCAGCCCGACCGGGCGCGTGACGTCGTCACCGATCGGCAGCGCGACCTCGCCTTCGGTCACCGGCGCGCCGTCCGGGTCGAGCAGCGCGATCCGGTAGCCGGGCAGCGGCCGGCCCATCGAGCCGGCGACTACCGGCTGGCCCGGCGAATTGCCGATCAGGCAGGTCGTCTCGGTCTGGCCGTAGCCGTCGCGAATCGAGATGTTCCAGGCCTTCTTCACGCGCTCGATGATCTCGGGATTCAGCGGCTCGCCCGCGCCGACGATCTCGCGCAGCTTCACGTCGAACGACGCGAGCGGCTGCTGCACCAGCATGCGCCACACGGTCGGCGGCGCGCACAGCGTCGTCACCCGATACTTGACGAGCGCATCGAGCACGACCTTCGGCTCGAAGCGCGCATAGTTGAACGCGAACACGCACGCCTGCGCATTCCACGGCGCGAAGAAGCAGCTCCACGCGTGCTTCGCCCAGCCCGGCGAGCTGATGTTCCAGTGGATGTCGCCCGGTTGCAGGCCGACCCAGTACATCGTCGACAGGTGCCCGATCGGATAGGTGCGGTGCGTATGCTCGACGAGCTTCGGCTTCGACGTCGTGCCCGACGTGAAGTACAGCAGCATCGGATCGTTCGCGTGCGTGACGGCGTCCGGCTCGAACGCGGCGCTCGCCGCATAGCCGTCGTTCATCGCGAGCCAGCCTTCGCGCGGCACGCCGGCGACGATTTTCTGCTTGAGGCCGAGGCCGGCCTGCTCGAACTTCGCGGTTTCGTGCTCGTCGACGATCGCGTAGGTCGCGCCGCCGATCTGCACGCGGTCGCGCACGTCGTCGGGCGACAGTTGCGTGGTGGCGGGCAGCACGATCGCGCCGAGCTTCATCGCGGCCAGCATCGCGTCCCACAACTCGACCCGATTCGGCAGCATCAACAGGATGCGGTCGCCGCGCCCGACGCCGATCGAACGCAACCAGTTCGCGATCCGCGACGAACGCTCGGACATCTGCGCGAACGAATACGGATCGCCCGTGCCGGTCGCCGCATCGACGATCCACAGCGCGGGCTGGTCGTTGCCGCGCGCCATCGGGTCGAAGTAGTCGAGCGCCCAGTTGAACGCATCGAGCACCGGCCATGCGAAATCGCGATACGCGGTGTCGTAGTCGGTGCGATGGCGCAGCAGGAAGTCGCGTGCGTCCAGGAATGCCTGTACCGTCATGTGTCGTCTCCGTCCAGTCTCCATGCCCAGCGGTCAACCGGCGCAGGTGCTGCGGCACTTGCCCGGTTCCGTGTTGCACGGCGCACGGTCACGTCGTTGCGTGCCGCGTTTGCCGCGCTGCCCTCGTGCCTGTCTCGTGTGCCTGCTTGTTCGACCGTTTGTTCGACTGCGTGATGCCGGATGGGCGCACGTCGCGGCTCACAGCTGCCGCGCGATCACCATCCGCTGCACTTCGCTGGTGCCTTCGTAAATCTGCGTGATGCGCGCGTCGCGATAGTGACGCTCGACTTCGTAATCGACCAGGTAGCCGTAGCCGCCGTGGATCTGGATCGCATCCGAACACACGCGCTCGGCCATCTCGGACGCGAACAGCTTCGCCTGCGACGCTTCCGACAGACACGGCAGCCCGGCCGTGCGCAGCTTCGCCGCGTGATGCACGAGCAGGCGCGCGGCGTTGATCTGCACGGCCATGTCGGCGAGCTTCTGCTGGATCGCCTGATGCTCGGCGATCGGCTTGCCGAACTGCACGCGCTCGCCCGCATAGCGGCGCGCCTTGTCGAACGCGGCGCGCGCGATGCCGAGCGCCTGCGCGGCGATGCCGATGCGCCCGCCTTCGAGGTTCGACAGCGCGATCTTCAACCCTTCGCCGCGATTGCCGAGCAGGTTCTCTTCCGGAATCGCGCAGTTCTCGAACGTGATCGGGCACGTATCCGATGCGCGGATGCCCATCTTCTTCTCGGGCTTGCCGACGATGAAGCCGGGCGTGTCGGTCGGCACCAGGAACGCGGAAATGCCGCGCTTGCCGGCTTCCGGGTCCGTCATGGCAAAAACGATCGCGACACCGGCGCGCTGGCCGTTGGTCACGAACTGCTTCGCGCCGTTCAGCACCCATTGGCCGTCGCGCAGTTCGGCCCGCGTGCGCAGGTTGTTCGCCTCGGAACCGGCATGCGGCTCGGTCAGGCAGAATGCGCCGATCACGCGGCCGGCCGCCATGTCGGCCAGCCAGCGATCCTTCTGCGCGGGCGTGCCGAAGCCGAGGATCGGCCCGCAGCCGACCGAGTTGTGCACGCTCATCATCGTCGCGCACGCGGCGTCGCCGGCCGCGACTTCCTCCATCGCCAGCGCATACGCCACGTAATCCGTATACGAGCCGCCCAGTTCCTGCGGCACGATCATCCCGAGCAGGCCGAGCTCGCCGAGCTGCGCGACGATCGCGTCGGGCAGGTGCGCGTCGTGGTCCCACTGCGCGGCGTTCGGCGCCAGCATCTCGGTGGCGAAAGCGCGCGCGGCGTCGCGGATCATCCGCTGATCTTCGGTGTAAAGCTCGTCCATGGTGCTGCAGTCTCCCGCGGCCGCCGGGCGCGACCGTCCTTGCGTTTCGATGCAACAAGTGTAGGCAAGCGCGCGCGACTGTTCGATGCTCGCGTCGCTCATTTACACTGAGCGTTTTTGCCACACCGGCGACACCGATGAAGCAGGAAGACAAGGGAACCGTCGCGATCAGCCTCGTCGCGCACAGCGTGTCGCTGGCCACGCGGCGCGGCGTCGCGGCCGAGCCGCTGCTCGCGCAGGCCGGCATCGCGCCCGCGCTGCTCGCGCAGCCGCGCGCACGCGTGTCCGCGCAGCAATACGGCGCGCTGTGGAACGCGATCGCGCGCACGCTCGACGACGAGTTTTTCGGGCAGGATCGCCATCCGATGCGCAGCGGCAGCTTCATCGCGATGAGCCAGGCGGCGCTGTCCGCACGCGACGGGCTGCACGCGATGGCGCGCGCGGTGAACTTCATGCACTGCGTGCTCGACGACCTGCACGCGGAGCTCGACGCGAACCCGCAGCGCGTGCGGCTGCGTTTCGTGCACCGCAACAACGGCGCGACGCCCGCGATGTTCACGTACGCGACCTATTTCATCATCGTGTACGGGCTCACCTGCTGGCTGATCGGCCGGCGCATACCGCTGCTGCACGCGAGCTTCCGCTGCGATACGCCGCCGGCCGACCACGAATACCCGTCGATGTTCTGCGACGACATGCGGTTCAACGAGCCCGATTCGTATGTCGATTTCGATCCCGAATTCGCGACGCTGCCGGTCGTGCAGAACGCGAAGACGCTGAAAACGTTCCTGCGCAACGCGCCGGCCAGCTTCATCGTCAAGTACCGCAACCCGAACGCGCTCGCGCAGCGGGTGCGCGCGGTGCTGCGCGGAATGCCGCCCGCCGCGTGGCCGGGCGCGGGCGGGATGGCCGCGCGGCTGCACGTGGCCGAAGCCACGCTGCGCCGCAAGCTGCATCAGGAAGGCCACGCGTACCAGTCGATCAAGGACACGCTAAGGCGCGATCTCGCGTTCGAGGCGCTGGCCGACCCGGCCCGCACGATCGCCGACGTCGCGGCCGCGACCGGTTTCGCGGAGCCGAGCGCGTTCTACCGCGCGTTTCGCAAGTGGAGCGGGCGCAGCCCGGCCGAGTTTCGGGAAGAAGCGCTCGCGCGCGGCGGCGGCGCCGGCTGAATGCGCGGCCAGTCCTGCCTCGCCTTCGCGCTTTCGGCCGAAACCGCCTAATCTTCAAGCATCGGGCCCACGCCCTTTCCGCCAGCCGGACGGCACGCGGCCGCGCGCCGCCCGGACGTCCCGATGCGCTTTCATCGTCATGGCCCGCCGCCGGCGCCTGCCGCGCCCGACGGCCGCCCCCGTCACCCGCTGTCCGCGC
>NZ_BCPO01000107.1:0-1205 GCF_016586105.1 Burkholderia sp. E168m15 | reverse complement strand
GCTCGTCGTGTGCGCCGCGGTTGCCGCGCCGCCAGCGGCCGACGCGCCCGCCGCGCACCCGGTCGTCGTGATTCCCGTCAACGGCGCGATCGGGCCGGCCAGCGCCGATTTCATCGTGCGTTCGCTCGACCGTGCGGCCCGCGAGCACGCGCCGCTCGCGATCCTGCAGCTCGACACGCCCGGCGGCCTCGATACGTCGATGCGGCAGATCATCAAGGCCATCCTCGGCTCGCCGGTGCCGGTCGCCGCGTTCGTCGCGCCGGGCGGCGCGCGGGCGGCGAGCGCGGGCACCTACATCGTCTATGCGAGCCACGTCGCGGCGATGGCGCCCGGCACCAACCTCGGCGCGGCGTCGCCCGTGCAGTTCGGCATCGGCGGTGGCGCACCGCCGGGCGCGAATCCCGGTGCACCGCGACCGACTGGCGCATCGGGTGCGTCCGGTGCGTCTGGCGTGTCGGACGCGGCCGCCATGCTGCTGACCGACACGCAATCGACCGAGATCCGCAAGGCGATGCAGGACGCGTCCGCATACATCCGCGGCCTCGCGCAATTGCGCGGACGCAACGCCGAATGGGCCGAGCGCGCGGTGCGCGAGGCCGTGAGCCTGTCGGCGAACGAGGCGCGCGCGCAGCATGTGGTCGACCTGATCGCGCAGGACCCGGCCGATCTCGCGCGCCAGCTCGACGGCCGCGCGGTGACGACGACCGCCGGCACGCTGCATCTGGCGACCGCGCACGCGCCGCTCGTCGTGCTCGCGCCCGACTGGCGCAGCCGCTTCCTCGCGATCATCGCCGATCCGAACGTCGCGCTGATCCTGCTGACGATCGGCATCTACGGCCTCTTCTTCGAATTCGCGAACCCCGGTTTCGTGCTGCCGGGCGTCGCCGGCACGATCTGCCTGCTGGTCGGGCTGTTCGCGATGCAGTTGCTGCCGGTCAGCTATGCGGGCCTCGGCCTCGTATTGCTCGGGCTCGGCTGCCTCGTCGCGGAGGCGTTCCTGCCGACCTTCGGCGTGCTGGGGTTCGGCGGCATCGTCGCGTTCACGATCGGCGCGCTGATGCTGATCGACACCGACGTGCCCGGCTACGGGATTCCGTGGCCCGTGATCGCGAGCCTCGCGCTCGGCGGCGCGCTGCTCGTCGCGGGCGTGTCGAGCGTCGCGCTGCGCGCGCGGCGGCGCCCGGTCGTGACGGGCGCCGAGGCGA